>CAZPCW010000046.1:0-19013 GCA_964585175.1 uncultured Thermoplasmata archaeon | reverse complement strand
ATTTAGGAACGACGAACTCAGCGATGGCGATAATGGAAGGCGGCGAACCGACTATCATACCGAATTCCGAAGGAGAAAGGACGACCCCTTCAGTGGTCGCTTTCAAGGAAGACGGCGAGCGATTGGTCGGAGAGATGGCTAAAAGACAAGCGGTGAAGAATCCGGACCGTACCATCGAATCTATCAAGAGAAAGATGGGCACGGATTACACGGTCGAGATAGATGACGACGAATACACTCCAGAACAGATCTCGGCGATGATACTTCAGAAATTGAAAAGAGATGCTGAAGATTACATGGGAGAAGAGTTAGATCGCGCAGTGATCACCGTACCGGCTTATTTCAACGAACCTCAGAGAGAAGCGACGAAGAACGCTGGTGAGATAGCCGGTTTCGAGGTGGAGAGAGTTTTCAATGAACCTACAGCTTCTTCGATGGCTTACAAGATGGACGAGAAGCAGAACGTTGAGACCATTTTGGTCTACGATCTCGGGGGTGGAACCTTTGACGTTTCCATTCTTGAAGTCGGAGACGGCGTTTATGAAGTTCTAGCCACTTCCGGCAATACCGATCTCGGCGGTGACGACTGGACTCAGAGAATAGTCGATCACTGCGTGGAAGAATTCGAGAAAGATACGGGAATAGATATAAGCGGTGAAAGGGAAGCTTTACAGCGTATTTACGAAGCTTCCGAAAAAGCGAAGAAAGAGCTTTCTAGTAGACAAAAAACGGAGATAAACTTACCCTATCTGACCGCGGATGACGACGGTCCGAAACATTTAGAACTAGAAATAACTAGGGCCGAATTCCAGAATATGACCAACGATCTCGTTGAAAAGACCAAGGAGCCCGTAAATATAGCACTCGACGATACCGATATGCAGCCTCACGATATAGACGAAGTGATCTTAGTTGGTGGGTCAACAAGACTACCGGCGGTACAGGATTTCGTAAAGGATTTCTTCAACCAAGACCCGAATATGAAGATAAATCCGGATGAGTGTGTGGGTATCGGCGCGGCGATCCAAGCCGGTGTTATCTCCGGAGACGTTGAAGAAGATATAGTTCTGCTCGATGTCACCCCATTGTCATTAGGTGTTGAGACCCTAGGAGGCGTGACAACAACATTGATAGAACGGAATACAACGATACCTACCGAAGAGAGCAAGGTGTTCACAACTGCGGCGGATAACCAAACGAGCGTTGATATACACGTGGTCCAAGGAGAAAGAGCGATGGCCCAGGATAACCACAGTCTTGGAAGATTCAATCTCACCGATATACCTCCCGCTCCGAAAGGTGTCCCAAAGATAGAAGTTACTTTCCAGATAGATGAAAACGGTATACTGAACGTTTCAGCAGAAGATCAGGGTACAGGAAAAGAAGAGAGTATTACCGTCGAAGCGACGAGCCAGCTTTCCGAGGACGAGATAGAGCAGATGAAGGAAGAGGCCGAGAAGCACGCCGAGGAAGACGAGAAGAAAAAAGAGAGGATACAGACCAAGAACGAAGCTCAGCAATTGGTTTATTCTACAGAGCGAACACTCGAAGAGATGGAAGATCAAATAGACGAATCGGTGAAGAAAGAAATCCAAGACAAGATAGACGAGCTTCAGGATGCCATCGATGACGAGGACTACGAGAGGATCAAGGAGAAAAAAGAAGAACTTTCAGAGACTGTACAGCAGATAGGAGAGCAGATGTATCAGGCCCAACAGGGTGCTGCAGGTCAAGGTGCTGGACCAGGGGCTGCACAAGGAGCACAAGGCGCTGGAGCAGGTGCAGGAGCTGGACCCGCAGGCGCTACAGCCGGACCGGCAGGAGCATCCGCTTCACAAAGCGGCAATGATGGACAGGACGACGAGGAATACGTCGATGCCGATTACGAAGTCGTAGACGAGGACGAAGAAGAAGAAGAGTAAAACCCCTTTTCCTTTCCTTATTATTTCAACTATAAAGTTCGGATGAAAAACTATTTCATGGGGCTGTAAAGTACGAATTCCCCTAACTTGATAAAATGCGGGAAAACCATGACCGATGAGGATTATTACGACATTCTGGGAGTTGACCGAGACGCGTCGCAGGACGAGATAAAGAAAGCTTATAGAAAGAAAGCTAAAAAGTATCATCCTGATAAGAATCCTGAGAATGCCGACGAGGCTAGGGAAAAATTTAAGAAAATTTCAGAGGCATACGAAGTTTTAGCCGATGAAGAGAAAAGGAAAAGATATGATAGATACGGTAAACAAGGAGTTAAGCAGGAATTCAGCGGAGGAGACTTTGATTGGTCAGATTTCTCCCATAGAGGCGATGTTGAAGATCTATTTTCAGATCTATTCGGTGGTGGCAAAAGAGGAGGCCAAGGAGTTGAAGATTTATTCAGCAGCTTTTTCGGCGGCCGAAGAAGAAGCGGCAGAAAGAAGCAAAATCGTGGTAAAGACCTCAGAATGAGGTTCGAAGTTGACCTTAAGGATGTAAAAGACGGTACAGAAAAAACAGTAAAGCTCAGCCGTAAAGCAAAGTGTGAAGAGTGCGGCGGAAGTGGAAGCAAGACCGGAGGCACCAAGACCTGTCCAAAATGCGGTGGTGCAGGAGAAGTAAAGCAAGCTCAAAGACGAGGCTTCCAGCAGTTCGTCAGGATCTCAGAATGTGATAGATGTGACGGTATGGGCGAAATAGTCGAGAACCCATGTCCGAACTGTGGAGGTAACGGTGTAGTAGAAAAAACGGAAACCATTACCATAAATGTACCCCCCGGAGCAAAAGACGGTACTAAACTCAGGATCAGAGGTAAAGGGGAAGCGGCTCCTAGAGGCGGAAAACCCGGAGACTTGTACGTTACATTGAGAGTGAGGTCCTCTGAAGGATTCGAGAGAAAAGGTGATGATGTCCTAACGGAGGCGGATGTAAGCATGACTGAAGCCGCTCTTGGAACCAAGATAAAAGTGCCGACGTTAGAAGGAAAAGCCGAAATAGAAGTCCCACCGGGTACACAACCTGGAGATATCTTGAGGATTCCGGACAAGGGCCTTAAAAGACAGAGAGGCAGTGGATACGGAAATCAGCTTGTAAAAATAGACGTGAAAGTACCTGAAGATCTGACCGATACGCAGAAGGAGATACTAGAAGATTTCGAAGAAATGGAAAAAGAAAAAAATAAAAGTTGGTTCGACAAGATAAGGGGCAAATAGCCTTGTCTATTCTTTAACTTTTTCACATCAGTTTGGCTATTTTAAGATCCTTCCCTACTTTACAATCTATTTTATCACCGGTTTCTTTCACATTATACTTAACATCAAATTCTACCCCTGTTGGGTGACATAGGTCGTAGTGTTCACATTCCAGCTCACCGCAATCTTTCTTTTCTAGGGTTATCATCGAACCTTCAATAGCGGATCTAGCCGAAGCTGTGGTTTTGAACGGTACTTGTTCGACTTCTACCACTTTTACTTTTCCATGGTGCACTTTACATTTGTGATTCTTGTCTCTAACACTTTTCACTTCATACCACTTGTTCTTCTCAAGTCCACAGCACGAGTTTTTCAACTCACAGTTCTGGCATCTGGATAGACATCCATTGAATATGAAAGTCAAGCCTTCCTTCGCTAGATTTTTTCCGATCAAAGTTACAGAACTCATATGTATACACCTCTTTTCAAATAACTCCTGTTTCTTTTGCAGCCTCTTCGGCCGCATCTCTACTCATCTTTTTGTTCCCTAAAATAGTATATCTGCTGGGCCTTATTGTGGGGGCTTTGATAAGGGACTGTATAACTTCCTCTTCTTCGACCTCTAACCCTCTAGCCGTGGTAGGGGCACCGACGGCTTGAAGAGCTTCCTTAATTTCCTTCCAGTCTCCTCCGTGCAGATACATCATTATTATCGTTCCCACCCCACACTGTTCTCCATGCATCGCCGGTTCTTCCGCGACTTCGTCCATCGCGTGACTGAACTTATGTTCACTTCCGCTAGCCGGTCTTGAACTACCGGCGATACTCATCGCGACACTCGAGCTGACCAGAGCCTTCACTACCTGCCAAGCACTCTCCTGAAGACCCGGTCTGAGACTATCTACATTCCTCATCAATATATCCGAAGTCATCTTGGAGAGGTTAGCGGCATAATGTGAGAAATCCTCATTTCTCAGCCTTCTGGCAAGTTTCCAGTCTCTCACGGCTGTCGCATTAGATATAATATCGCCGCATCCCGCCGACATCAGTCTATCTGGTCCGTCAGCGATTATACCCGTGTCCGCGATCATACCCAGAGGGCTTTGAGCTCCCACGGATATCTTGTTTCCGTTCCTTTCGATAGAAGCTCGTCCCGACGCTATTCCATCATGAGACGAAGCCGTAGGTATGCTGAGGAATGGAATATCTTCTAAAAAGGAAGAATATTTAGCTATATCTATCGATTTTCCTCCTCCAACGCCCAAAAGGAAACCAGTTTTTTCTTCTATTTCATCCCGCATTCGATCGACGTTTTCCTGATCGGCATCGTCGATTTCTCTAACTTTAACGTCGTAATCATTTTCCGATAGTATCTCCGCAACTCGATCACCGGCAACTTTTTTAGTCACAGGGTCGCAGACTATCATAGCATTTTTTTTCAATTCGAGTTTATCACAAGTTTTTCCGACATTCTCTATAGCGTCCTTCCCAACAACTACGTTCCTAGGTAATTCCATGCTCTTGAATTTACTGAAGACTTCTTTTCGACCATCTCTAGATTTCGTCTCTTTCATGGTTTGACACTTTAAATAAGTTTTAACTCCGGTATATTAATTTTCCCTGTTACGTTAACCAATTTTTGAATCTATCAATTCAGCGGCCTTTTTTCCAGAAAGGAGCATTCCACCGAAGATCGGTCCCATCCTTGGAGCACCCATCACGGCGTTCGCACACATACCGGTGACCCAAAGTCCCGGAAATACCTCTTGTGTGTTCTCTACCACGGTCTTTTCACCTACTTCCGCCCACATCGATTTTTCACCGACGACTTTTCCTTGATCTGTTTCAAGTTCTCCTGCTTTCTCTTCTACGACCGAACACACTTCGGCATCGTGACCTGTAGCGTCTAGGGTCGCGTCAGCTCTTATAGTGATGGGATCTACGTGAAGGCCCGCCATCTCGATGGGAGATGAATTTATAACGAAGCCGTTGACTCTCTCCTTTTCATAGAGAACGTCCTCGACGGTTACCATATTGAATATCCTAACTCCAGAGTCTATTGCCGAGGAAAGAAGGTTCGCCACTAAACCTATGGAATCGGCGGTATAATATCCATCGCCGGCATCGGAGACCTCTACACCTACTTTTTCTAATTCCTCTACCGACTCTTCCTGTACGACTACGACGGGATAACCCATTCCGCCACCCCACATGCCTCCGCCTGGAGACAACTTTCTCTCGAATATCGCAACCTGATATCCTTTTTCTGCTAAATATCTACCAGCGGTCAAGCCGGCGGGACCCGCACCGGCTATGGCTATATCCACTTCGTTGTGATCAGAGAATTCTTCAAAATATCGGCTGGTAATGCACTCGGTCACTTTAGCATCATCTATCATCTTATCACGTCAAAAACTAGAAACCATAGGTCTATAAATAAGTTAACTTTCGAAAGTAGAAAATTGCGGAATTGTTTCCCTTTATTTATCCTCTTCATTTGTATGAGTGTTGTTTGAAAAATTCAACTTTCACCAACCTTTAAATACAAAAATCGATAAGTCGTTTTGCGATGGAATGCAGTAGATGTGGAGAACCAGCCGTTACCTATATCAGATACAGTGGCGAACACCTTTGTGAAGATCATTTCAAAGATTTCTTCGAAACCAAAGTATTCAAGGAATTCAGGAAACAGGTAGATCTCGGACGAGGAAAGGATATAGGCGTAGCTGTTTCCGGCGGTAAAGACAGTATAGTCGCTCTCAGGATGCTCCATAAGATAACCGAGGAAAGAAGAGACAGCACACTGTACGGTATCACTATCGATGAAGGGATCCAGGGTTATCGGCCTAGAAGTTTGAAGATAGCTGAGAAAGAATATGAAAAATTGGGCATCGATTACCAGATAAAATCCTTCGAAGAAAAATTCGATCTTCCGCTGGATGCGATGATGGAATACGAAGATCTAGGGATGCCGTGTTCGGTCTGCGGTGTCCTGAGAAGATGGATCATGAACAGGATTGCGAAAGATGCCGATCTCGATCTTTTAGCAACTGGATTGAATCTAGACGATACCTCTCAGACCATCCTCATGAATTTTTGTAGGGCCGATATGAAAAAGATGGCGAGGTTAGCTCCTCACGACGAAGTGAAGGAAGGTTTGGTTCCGAGGATCAATCCCCTTAGAAAAGTTACCGAAAAAGAGACATACCTTTATGCGTTGATCGGCGATATGGAGGTTCACCGGCAGGAGTGTCCTTACGCCGACACGGCACTCAGAGGCCTTTATCGAGATATCATCGGCCAGTTGGAAGATAACACCCCGGGAGCTAAATTTTCCATATTGAGTTCGTTTGAAAAGATAAAAGAGCCGATGAGGAACAAATACGATGACGGGAAAAAACTAGATAGTTGCGAAGATTGCGGTGAGCCCGCAATGAAAGACAAATGTAAGGCCTGTCAGATCAAAGATGATTTAGAACGGTTGAGGTGATCAAAGATGGATAAAAAATTGGGAATATTCGACCTCGACGGTACGCTTTACAAGTCTGAAGTAGTCAGCGTTCCAGCTTTGAAAAGAGCATTCGGCGAATTCGATATCGAACTTTCTAGGGAGATTATATTAGATCAGTTCGGCGAACCGACTGAACAGATAATAAAAAATTTAGTTCCAGATGAGAAATACGAAATGCGCGATCAAATAAGAGAAGGTATAGTGGAGAAAGAAAGAGAATTGATACCGGAAAAAGCTACTTTATACGACGGGGTTAAAGAGATGCTCCGTGATCTTAAAGAGGAAGGTATTGAGTTGGCCATATGCTCTAACGGTAGACTTGATTATATACGAGATGTTATCAGAACGACTTCGATCGAAGATCATTTTTCCTCTATAAAAGGATACGACGAGGAAAAAACGAAAGCCGGTCGGATAAAAGATCTGAGAAGAAGTTATTCGAAGGACAAGGTCTTCATGATCGGGGACAGGTACCACGATATCGATGCTGCAGAGCAAGCGGGCGTAACCAGTATAGGCGCTCTTTACGGATATGGAGAAGAAGAAGCAAAAAGAGCGGATCACGTGGTAGAAAAACCTGAAGAAATAAGTCCGCTGATCTTGGATTGAAATGATGATTATCGAGATCCTATGAAATCCAAAAATTTTTCCATAGCCCTTCCTCGGTGACTTATCTCATTTTTCTCCTCGCTGCTCAGTTCCGCATAGGTCCTTTCGTATCCGTGGGGTTCAAAGATAGGATCGTAACCAAATCCGCCCGAACCTCTTTTTTCACGGGTTATTTTTCCAGCAGATTTTCCTTTAAATAACTTCCTTTCTTCTCCCAAAAAGCCGATAACACATTCGAATCTAGCGTCTCTTTCTTCTCGGCCGTCCATGAGGGACAGTACACCATCACATCCGAGGGTTTCCATCACGTAAGAAGAGTAAACCCCTGGAAAACCTTTCAACGGTTCGATAAAAAGGCCGCTGTCGTCGATTATTAGAGGTGCATGATCCGAAAGCTCGTCTAAAACGAACTTCACCACTTCTTCGAGTTCGTCGGTTTGGATCTCCGGATAATCTATATTTTTCATCTCCACTTCGCAGTAGTGTTCGCTCAACTTTTTCTTATATTCACGGTATTTTCCTTCGTTCGAAGTTATTATGCTGACAGTTTCTTCGATCATTGATATCTACCTCTCCCTTCTATTTTTTCTATCCAATCCTCTACTTCCGAGTGACTATCCTGGGCCTCTTCATAACCCGATATAACTTTTTCAAAAAGCGATAAGGGGTCGTTATGAGCGCTTATAAAAGCCTCTCTAAGCAGGTGAAGATCAACACCCATGTCCTCCTTAGAAGATTCCTTTCTACCTAAACTGAAATCGATAAAGCAGTGATCGTCCTTTTCCCGATCGTATAGGATATTGGAAGTTGTGAGATCGCCGTGGGTAATGCCGGCTTGATGAAGTCTGCCTATATACTTTCCTATCTTTTTCAAGTCGACATCGATACCTTCTTCGATACAATCCATCACCCTTTTTCCTTCAAAATACTGTATCACGAGACTCGTTTTTCCTTCGTGAAGATCATATATGATCGGTACGGGAACTCCGGCCTTTCTAGCTTCTCTGAGTAGTCGGGCTTCTTTTCTTACCCTCACCCCCCTTACTTTTTCGTCGAGTTCGGGATGCCTGTATCCCTTTTTGACTCTTTTCTTGATAATGATATCTCTATCTCTCCACTCGCCTTTCCAAACTTCGGCTTCCGCACCTTTAGTGATCAATTCTTTTCTGTTGATATTCATCTAATCAAGCAATAGATAAAAAGGATAATAATCTTGTGATGGGTAAAATAGATCAGGTCATCTTGTCCCAATCTTCATCGACACTTCTCTTTTCTACTATTTTTCCTCCTTTTCTCTCGTGATGGGAGCTCATTATAGATATAGATATCATAACTACTAAGGCCGTGCCTATCAAGAAGAAAACGATCGACCCAGGTATTTCTATTATGCTCGCTCTGTTAAAAATAGTTCCAAGATCCATCGCGGGCTCGGGATGTATAGTTATCTTGGTTATCCACAGCATCAATGTAAGAGAGATCAACCATATGTACACTCTTCTCAACCTATGACCTATCGCTATCCAAAACGGTATCTTGAATTTAGGATGTTTCAAATCCTTAGCTAGAGTCTTCATCCACTCTCGGGTGCTCACACCTTCGCCCGGATCTAAGGTTTTCGCTATGAAATTTTCTTCGAGGGCTTTGATACGACCCAACAAAACGTTGTAATGCCTGTATCTTCTCGCTTCTATCCAAAGCAAAGTTCCCATGAAAATCAGAACGCTGAGGAGTAACTCGTGTCTTCTTCCCGGTACGCTGAAAGTCCAGGTCGTGAGCGCGGACAATATGACGATTGACCATTCTGTAGTTCTATCCAACCTCCTCCTCCAGGTGTACGCTCTCTGCATCTCGCCCCTGTAGAAATTGACCATTACTGAAGTAAAATCTCCTATCGCCTGCTTTTCAACATAATCTTCAGGGTCTTGACCTTTCATATTCATAATGGGAACCCTCTTTGTTTTTCATTCTGTAATACATATCTTGTCCCTTGACTATAATTTTTGCCCACTCAAAGAGGTTTCTGCTTTCTTTTCTGAGTTATTGACTAAAATTAATTAGATCCGTGAACTCCTCCAACTAATCCATCGATACTCTCGATATCCTCTTTTTCCATAAGCGATTTCATCTCTTGGGCAATATCTTTTGGAACTCTTTTTCCTCTATAATGAACTGAAGTACCCAACTGTAAAGCCGATGCTCCAGCCAAGATGTATTCTAAAGCATCTCTACCGTAAGTGATCCCTCCACAGCCTATTATGGGTATATCCACTTCTTCATAGACCTCGTAAACGCATCTTATTCCTATAGGCTTTATTCCTGGGCCGCTGTAACCGCCGAATTTATTCCCCAGTATGGGTTCTTGAGTCTCAAAATTTATATCCATAGCCTTTACCGTATTTATACAAACGATCCCGTCCGATCCGCTTTTTTCTGCCAATTTTGCTTTAGAATCGATTTCGTTTGAAGGAGGAAGCTTAGCGAGTACTGGCTTTTCTATCCTTTCATCAACTCTCTTTATCACTTTCTCCATTATCTCGTGATCCGAAGCGATCGAAGCGCCGTATCCCTCGGCGTGAGGACAGCTCAGATTTAGTTCTATCATATCCGCTCCATTATCCGCCATCTGTTGAGCCAAGTCGGCGAAATCCTCGGGATTAGAAGCGAATATGCTTCCAATTATAGGCTCTTCGCTTAAAGAATCGTCAAGTCTTTCTAATTCTTTTTTAAAGTTGTCCATGCCTGGATTAGGGAGTCCCATCGCATTCAAGAGGCCGGTGTCGAGTTCTACTATAGACGGATTCGGATGGCCTTCTCTTGCTTCTTTTCCTATCGATTTGGTAACTACGCCCCCCATCCCGTTTTCTATTATCCTTTCCATCGTTTCGGCCGTCTGATCCAGTATCCCTGAGGCAAGGATGAGAGGAGGGTCTATTTTTGTTCCGAAAATCTCGGTTTCGAGTTCTACCATGGTCAACCCATCTAACTAGATAGAAATAATATTTTCCGTTCAAATCAGTTTTTATCTGGAGTTTAATCGTAAGTTACTTAAGTAAGATATTATATTCTATTTGTAATCATACTTACGCTTGATGAGGAGGTAATCAAATGGCAGAAGATAATAAAGAAGATTTCGATTTTTCTGAGATGGAAGGTTATGTTCAAAAGCTAAAAAAACAGGAAGAACAATTGAACGAGAGAGAAAAGGATCTCGAGGAAAAATCTGAGGAACTGACCAAGAAAGAAAGGAGACTGGCAGATAGAGAGGAAGAACTTTCCGAAAAGTCAGAAGAACTGAACAATCTACAAGAAGAACTAGAGTCAAAGATAGAGGAAGTTGAAGAAGCTAGAGATGAAGTAGATTCCGAGAGGTCAGAAGTGAAGGAGTTAAAATATGAATTCTCCAACAAATTGGACGAAATCGAAGAACTGAAAGAAGAGATAGTCGAAAAGAAGGAAGATCTCATAGAGAGGGAGGACGCAGTTGTCGATAGAGAAGACGAACTCGATGAAAAGGAACAGATGATAGTCGAAAAAGAGGAAGAGATACTGGAAAAAAGACGTGAAACCCTTGAATCTCTAGCCGAGATAGAATCGACCCTTCAGAAGAGTTTAGAGGACAATAGAAAGATCACAAAAGAGGAAAGAGAGCTTCTAGATAGAGATAGAGAATTCGCCGAAACAAGGGGAAAACTGTTGAATGCGCACCGTAAAATGCTGGAAAAAGAAAAGGAACTTATCGGTGAGGAGATAACTTTGCCGACCGTGGAAAAGGACATACCAGAGAGACAGGAGATCCCCGAAGGAGAAGAAAAAGATATCCCAGAGGTCGAACAAGAAATAGAACCGGAAGGGACTCTCAACTGTCCCGAATGCGGCACGGAACTCAACGCAGATGCGGAGATGTGTTATGCATGCGGTGCCGAAATAAGTGAAAAGGCCCGTGAAGAAGCCGAGGAAGAAAAAGAGACCATAGAGTGCCCTGAATGTGGTACGGAACTTGAAGCCGACGCCAAGATGTGCTACTCCTGTGGTGCAGAAATAGAGTAAAAAATCTCTTTATCTATTATTTTTCAGTCAAAAGCAGTTGTCAAAGGTAGAGAAGATGGAAGTAGGTCTGGTGGGAAAACCTAACGTTGGGAAAAGCACATTTTTTTCAGCTTCAACGAGGGCAGAAGTCGAAGTGGCTTCATACCCCTTCACAACCATAGACGCCAACAGAGGAATCGGATACGTGACACATCAGTGCCCTCACGAGGAACTTGAAATCGAATGTGATCCGAATAATTCGCCGTGTAAAGACGGCACCAGGATGGTACCGGTAGAATTGATCGACGTTGCTGGACTGGTGAAAGACGCCCATTCCGGAAGAGGATTAGGTAACAAATTTTTGGACGATCTAAGAGAAGCTTCTAGTCTAATCCATATAATAGACTCCAGTGGATCCACGGACGGAGAAGGAGAACCTTGTGGAAAGGGCGAACACGATCCGAGAGAAGATGTAGAGTTTTTAGAGAGAGAGATAGATCACTGGTTGAAAGGACTATTGGAAAAAAATTGGAATAAAGTCTCGAGAAAAATAGAAGTGAGCGGAGCAAAAATTGAAAAGATCATATACGACCAGTTCTCCGGTTTGGGCGTCTCTGAAAGAAGTGTTGTCGATGCGATGAGAGGTCTAAATCTACCTGAAAATCCGACCGATTGGGACGATCAAGATCTTTTTGATTTGTCACAGAGCATCAGAGAGAAAAGTAAACCTATGGTGATAGCCGCTAATAAAGCGGATATCAGTAGTAGTGAACAGTTAGATGAACTGAGAGAGTTGGATTATCCCGTAATATCCACCTCTGCAGAATACGAGCTTGCTCTTAGAAAGGCTGCAGAGGATAACATAGTGGATTACATACCCGGCAAAAGCGATTTTGATATTTTGAAAGAGGACATCTCCGATAAGCAGATGAAAGCCCTCGAGAAGATAAAAGATTTTATCCAAAAAAATGACGGCTTAGGGGTGCAGGAAACTTTAGAAAAGGCCGTTTACGACATTTTAGATATGATCGTCGTATATCCGGTGGAAAATGAGAACGATTACACCGATAAAGAAGGGCGAGTTTTACCTGACGCGTATCTTTTAAGAAAAGGGAGTACCGCAGAGGACCTGGCATACAAAGTTCATACCGATATTGGGGAAGGTTTTATTAGAGCGATAGATGCTAGAACTGATATGGTGATAGGCAGAGATCACGAGTTAGAAGACGGTGATATAATAAAAATCGTATCGGAGTGAACTATGGTCGAAAGAACGGTAAGGATCCTCTCGGGATCGTACAGCAAGATCGAAGACGGCGTAGTGATAGAACTATTCGGAAGGACAAAAGAAGGAAAAACTATAACTCTTCTTTACGACGATTTTGATCCGTATTTTAAACTTGTAGAGCCATCTGAAGATATCATAGATCAGCTGCGAGATGAAAAAGAGATTAAAGAGATAGTTGAGGAGAAATTATGGGTTGAGGGTAAGAAAAGAGTTTGTAAAAAAGTGGTCTGTACTTATCCCTGGAAAGTACCCGGATACAGGAAAAGATTCAAAGGCGAATGTAAAGTTCTCGCGGCGGATATTCCCTTTATCCAGAGATTCATCTACGATTTCGATCTCGGCTCGACAGTTTTAGTTGAAGGTGAACTTGGAAAAGAGAAAAACTACACCACTCGAGAGATCTTAAATGTGGAGGAGTTTTCAGAGACAGAACCTATAAAGCCGGATCTAAGTATCTTGAGTTTTGATATCGAAAACAGTCTAGAAGATGAAAGGATATTGACCGTCGGCTGCGTTTTTGAGGAAAATGATGGTAGAGAAACAGTAAGTATAGATGGTTCTGAAAAGGAGATAATAGAGTCTTTTGAGGAATATGTGCAGGAAAAAGACCCGGACGTGATAACCGGCTACAATATAAACGGTTACGATCTACCAAAGTTGGAGGAAAGAGCCGAAGAAGTAGGGATAGAAGAGATCGATATAGGTAGAGATATTGGAAAATTAAGAAAAAAAGGCAACAGGTACTGGTCCGTAAACGGGAGGATCATAGCAGACGCTTGGTGGAGCGTCAAGTCGGAACTGAATATGAAGCGTGAAACTTTAGATCACGTTTCTGAAGAACTGTTAGGTGAAGAAAAAGATGATGTTGATCCCTCTCAGATAGACCAGGAGTGGGAAAAAGACCAGGATAAGGTCAAAAAGTACTGTGAAAAGGATGCCGAACTCGCCTTGGACATATTGAAGGAATTAGAGGTATTGGACAAAGCTATGGATATGGGTACTGTTTCAAAACTGCCCGTAGAGGAAGGTTTGAATCCTCGGACATCTACACTGGTAGATTCTATATTGATAAGGAGAGCGGATGAAAACGATGTAGGGGTACCGTTAACTTCTCACGGAGGTAAAAAAGGCGGGAAGATAAAGGGAGGTTACGTCCACTCGATAGAACCCGGTCTTTACCACTGGGTAAGTGTACTGGATTTCAAAAGCATGTATCCCAGTATAATAATTCAAAACAACATCTGTTTTACCACCCTATCGGAAGAAGGAACTATAGAAAGTCCGACCGGTGTGAAATTTTTGAACTCCGACGAGAAGAAAGGCCTCCTACCTGAAATACTCGAAGAGTTGATGGAAGAGAGGGATGAAGTCAAAGAAAAGATGAGAAACTCCGAAGGGAAAGAGGAAAGGTATTATCGGGGACTTCAGAACGCAATCAAAGTTCTGATGAATTCCTTTTACGGCGTATTCGCTTCCTCATTCTATCGCTTCACCGATGCCAAAATAGGCGAGAGTATAACAGCCTTCGCTAGAGAAAATATCAAGGAACTGATCGAAGAGCTGCAAGAAGACGATCTGAAAGTCATCTATTCGGATACCGACAGTGTATTTTTCCAATCACCAGAAGATGATTTAGAAAGCACTATCGAGATCAGTAAAGAGATAGCTGAAGATTACAGCAGGGAAGAGATAATACTTGAATTCGAAAAAATACTGAATCCCTTCTTTAGCCACGGGAAAAAGAAGAGGTACGTGGGAAAAATCATCTGGCCCGAAGAGGACATGCTGGTGAGGGGCTATGAATTAAGAAGAAGCGATTCTTTCGAAGCGCAAGATGAAGCTCTCTTGGAGATATTCGAATATATATTAGACGATAACATAGAAGGGGCGGTTGATCGGGCAAAAGAATGGATCGTAGAAGTTAAGAACGGCGAGATCGATCCCGAGAAACTCGTGATATCTCGAACTTGTAAAAAATTCAGTTATTATAAAAATCCCGAGAGTATGCCGAACGTTCAGGCCGCCAAGAAAATGAAAGATATGGGATATCAATTTACACCGGGGATGAAAGTCTCGTGGATCGTAACAAATGCAACAAAAACTCCACAAGAAGTGGAGCCTTGGGTTCCCGATCACGAGATCGATGTCGAAGCTGATTGGAAGTATTACGCAGAAAGGATAGCTAAAACTTTAGCTAGAGTTACGGAGGTCTTCGGCTGGGATAAAGAAGCGTTGCTAGCGGGGAACAAGCAGTCAAAGCTGTTCTCCGACGCCTTCGATGATGAAAAGGACAAAGATGATAGCGATGAAATAGATTCATCCAGTAAGAAAAAAAGACCGGACAAAAAAGATGAAGTGACTTTAGAAGACTTCACCTGATCATCTTTCTGCAACCAAGACCCAGGTGTCGGCATCTTTCAGGTATGGTGTGAATTCACGATTGTCTAAAAATCTTATGTTTTGAAAACCGGAATTTTCTACTATTTCTCTTATTTCGTCCTTTGAAAATAACTTCAATTGTATCTCATATTCTCCTCTTTTTGCGGTACCTTCGTTCTGTCTATCTACGAAAAGTTCTTCCTTGATCTCCAGCATCTGCGTTTCTGAATCGTAACTGGTTTCGTTGCTTTTCCACATATCCAAACCCTCAGGAGGAGCTCTCAGAGGGTCAAATTTTCTCTCTTCTCTATGGAAATCCTCGTCAGGAAGGGGGAACAATTCCAGAGCCAAAGCTCCTCCTGGTTTCAGATGAGCATATGATTTGGCTAGGAAGGAATCGATGTTTTCTCTGTCGCTGAAATGATGAAAATCGCCTGTCGAAACGAAAGTGAAATCGAATTTATCTTGGAGATTGAAATAACGAGCGTCTTCATTTAAAAGTTCTATATTCTGTATATTTTCATCTTTTACCTTATCTTCAGCAACGAAGATCATCGCCTCAGTAAGATCCATCGCAGTTACATTATGTCCTCTTTTAGCCAGACCGATCGATATTTCAGCTGTGCCGCACATGAGGTGTAGTATATCATTTCCATAATCTGAAGCAATATTCTCCCAAAAATCTATTTCTTCATCCCTTTCTGGAAAAAAATAATCTATCGTTTCAGCCCTCAGTTCGTATATCTCTCTCATGTCGGCCGGTCTGACTTGCTTCATATTGTAGAATCTCAAGCTGGTTATTTAATCCTTTTGAATTTTCTTTAAGGAGGTCATCCAGGAGTGCAGATTCCTTCATGAGTGATTTTGAATCGTGCAGTATTACCGCTCGCTCTAGAACGGTGTTTTTTCAATCTTGCTCTACGGAGATTTGACTCTAGAACTTCCAACATCACGATAGTTTTTGCGTTGTGATAAAGAACATGGCCTCCGACCGGATTTTTACCCTCGTCATTTTGATAGACCTGTGTCGTTATAACCACGGGGATGTCCTTCTTCCTAGCTATCTTCATCAACCTTATTAGCTGTCTTCCCAATCTAGAGGTGAGATTTTCCTCTTCCGACGAATTGTAAAGCGTTCGGTAAAATGTGGTAAAGTTGTCCACGACGAAAAGATTGAAGTCCTTATCGTCCTTTAAAGCGAGTTTAGATCCTTTCTCGACAAATTTCTCCTGTTCGGAGAAGGAATGAGGTCTGAAAAATATTGTATTTTCCATAACTTTTTGGGATTTTTGACCGGAGATCTGCTCTAATCTTTTCACCGAGACACCTTCCGTATCGATAAATATGCTTTTTTTTCCTTTCAAAGCCACATTTTTGGCTAACTGGAGACAGATATTGGTCTTCCCGCTTCCTCCTTCTCCGAAAAATTCGGTGATTATCCCCGATTCCACCCCTTTACCGAGTAAAGTATCTAACGAATTGCATCCGGTCGACAATCGCATGAAAGTGGTAGAGGAACGAATACGTTTTATGTTTTATGGTTGTCGTCTCAGGACCATATGACAATCAAATTTTTATATCATATCTATTCTAGACCTACAAGGAAACACAGTGAATAGATTTCTCGCTCACTCTCCTAATGCGAGTGACGCGGAAAAAATTTCCACTAACCCGCAAGTTTCACTCGTGGACTCGTTCCAACTTGCGAGTGGCAATCGGAAGCAAAGCTTCCACAGGAATGAATTCCTGTTCACGCCAATTTCAAAAATTGGCGATCCAAAACACTCTCAGAGCTCGCTAACACTCCTCTTGCGAGGGTAGCCGAGGAATAGAATATTCCTCATTCCCCCTCGATTACTCGCTCACGCTCATAATGCGAGGGTAGCCAAGCTAGGCCAACGGCGCAGGACTTAAGATCAAACTCAAAAGGGTCTGATAAGATATCCTGTCCCGCAGGGGTCCGTGGGTTCAAATCCCATCCCTCGCATTATCAATTTTTGAGTAAACCAAAAAAATTTGGAAATAGAAGGAACACGTTCTTTCGCATTATTTTATAGATACTAGAAGTTGAAATCGACGAATTATAGTGGAACTCGTAACTTTTTGAACTAAGTTACGAGCTCCACAACTAGTAAAAGACACTAAACAGTATAAAATGTCGTGTCTTTTACTATACTCATCGCTCCTCCAACTCTACCTCCGCTTTATCCAACCTTCTCTGAGTGTTCGGATACATATCTATAGATTCCCACTCGATGTTTTCAGATAGATTTTCGGAGACCTCGCTTACTTTTTTGTAGATATTCAACATCTCTTTTTTCGATGTTATCCGTGGGTCGACCATCGCAGCTACGTGAAAATCCACATCTCTTTTCCAAAGGTGCTCTATCGCTTTGTAGGGAAGCTCTAAGGTCTCGGCTTCCGCCCCGGTTTTTCTCTCCCACTCCTCCGAAAAACCAGCTTTCAGGGAAACTCTAATAGAAGGAAGTTCAAATCGCTCTATCTCCTCAACGTAAGATTCTTCGTTCCCGAAAAGTATCCCGTTGGTCTCAAGTATAAAGGTATCTAATACATCAAATCCTTCTAGATAGCCTAAGACCTCCAAAAGATGCTTTCTACCCAGTGTGGGCTCTCCTCCGGATATTCTAGCTTTATCCACATCCTCTCTCAAAGCGATCTTGACGATCTTTTCAGCCGTTTCCTCTGGGGAGTAGAACTCTCCATAACTTTCGGGTCTATCTCTTCTTGGTCCGACCCAACAGAAAAAACAGCGCAAGTTACATCCAACTGTGTAACCTGTCGCTATTCCTCCATAAACTCCTACAGTGTAAAAATCGGTGTACTTTCGACTAGCTCCGTCACATACGATAGATCTTGTAGTTTCCGTCAATTCCAACGGATTGAAGGATTCTATTTCAGGAGTCAGCCCCCTCTGATATTTATTCTTCCTACCCACAAGATAGACTTTTTCCAGAGATTAATAGTATTTTCCTTAAGGAAGACAAAAAAGATTTGTAGAATAGACTCCTTATCTGACTATATGACGGAAAGATTGAAAGGAAAAAAAGCCCTCGTAACGGGGGCTTCAAGAGGTATAGGAAAGGCTATAGCGGAGAACTTCGCCGAGGAAGGAGCGAAAGTGGGAATAAATTATCATTCTAGCGATGAAAAGGCTCATGAGGTTTTCAATACAGTCGAAAATCATTCGGAAGGGTTACTGCTTAAAGGGGATGTCAGCGTTAAAAGCGATTGTGAAAGTATAGTCTCAGACTTTGTAGATCAATACGGCGGCCTAGATATCTTGGTCAATAATGCCGGGATCTTAAAGTTAAAAAATTTAGAAGAATCTACAATAGACACTTTTGACCAGACGATGGGAGTCAACGTTAGAGGGCCATTTATGCTGTCTAAATATTCACTAGAATATTTGAAAGATTCAGAGTCTGGAAGGATAATCAACATGTCCTCACACTGGGCATTTAGTGGTGCAGATCATGGTACATCCTACATCGTGAGCAAAACGGCGCTAATCGGACTAACGAGGGCTTTAGCCCTTGAGCTGGGATCCGAAGATATCACTGTGAACGCGATAGCCCCCGGTACGATAGAGACCGATATGGTCAAAGAGCGGTATTCAGAAGAAGAAAAGAAGGAACGAGTTGGAAATATCCCTGTCAAAAGATTAGGGAAACCGGAAGATATCGCTAATACAGCACTATTTTTGGCTTCAGAAGAAGGAGGGTATGTTAACGGCGAAGTCATAGGGGTCAACGGGGGCTTAACTATCCATTGATAGAGATTTGATAAATCCATATTGCCAAAAGCTACAGGATACCTAGGACCATATATCCTATTCTCTGTTTCAAGTACCATTATTTCAGTAGTATACATGTGAAGAAACGAAAAACATTAATATCGATTGTTCGTAAGAGGTTTACGCTGAAAAAGATCAAAAAGCCACTGTGGCTTAGGGGCAAAGCGATTCCTTGGTAAGGAATAGATCGCGGGTTCAATTCCCGCCAGTGGCTCT
>CAZPCW010000045.1:0-19412 GCA_964585175.1 uncultured Thermoplasmata archaeon | reverse complement strand
AACCTCTTTTTTCTTTTTTAAATAACCGATTTAGAAGATTCTATTTTTCTATCAATTCCTGCACTAGATTTTTATTGTTGAACTCGACTGTGAGTGAATCAACTAGTCAAAGAGAGGTCGATAAAAGTGATAGAAAAAGGAGACGCGGTCATGCTGTGGTCGGAAGACGAAAAACACCTCTGCAAAGTCGATGGATCCACAAAGAAGATAGGGGATGTAGGGGTTCTGAATACGGAAAGATTCATCGGAGAAAAATGGGGAGAGGAACTGGATTTAGGTAGAAACAAGTTTCATCTCCTTCAGCCAGCCATAAAAGACATCGACGATCTGATAGATAGACGCGCACAGATCATACTTCCACGTATAGGCGGTATAATCTCTACCTACTGTGATCTTACCTCAGGGAAAAAAGTGATAGAAGCAGGTGCGGGCTCCGGTGCATTGACCGCAGTTCTTTCACAGATGGTGCGTCCAGAAGGAGAAGTCGTGACATACGAGGTAAAGGAAGGCGCGATAGGCACGGCTGAGAAAAATCTGAACAAGTTGGGTCTGGAAGATGTATCTACCATAAAGAAAGGAGATATCACTCAAGAGATAGAAGAGGAAAACGCCGATGCGTTTATATTGGATATACCGGAGCCTTGGGAAGCCGTCGAGACCGCGGAAAATTCACTCAAAAACGGCGGATTCTTCTGCTCGTATATCCCTTCCGTCAATCAGCTTGAAAAGATAACAAAAAGGTTGAAGGACGGAAACTATATAGACGTTAAAAGTTTTGAAAATCTACAAAGAAATATGGTGGTGAAGAAGAAGAGTGTTCGACCCTCTTATAAGATGCTTGGACATACGGGATATGTAGTTATTGCTAGGAAAAAATAATTGCACGAGAAATTATATAGATGAAAATCATAACACTTATATCCATTATTTTTGTTTCACCACCTAGAGGTGCAAGCATGAAAACCACCATTGGTCAACTGTTAGAAGATAAAGCTGAAGAACATCCAGACGAAGAAGCTGTTATATTTGAAGATCGCCGCATTACATATGAGGAGCTCAATGAAAAAGCCGAGCGACTAGCCAATTTTCTGATGAAGAGAGGTATCGGGAGAGATGATAAAGTAGCTATTTACTTGCCCAACCTTCCAGAATGGATAGTGGCTTGGTTCGCGATCCCCAAGATCGGCGCTGTCGTAGTGCCGACCGACCCCTGGTACAAGGGCGGCGAGATCGAATACATGTTCAACGATTCAGACACTAAAGCCGTCATCACTACGGAAGAATACGGCAAATACAACTTCCTAGAAGTGCTCGAGGATAAAAAATCTGAACTCGACAAGTTAGAAACGGTAGTGATGATCGAAGGCGAGAGCGAAAAGTTCGATTCCTTCACCTTCGACCAGGCCTACGAAGACGGTAAAGATTGGGAAGACGATGAAGAGTATTTAAGTCGGAAAGACGAAACCGAGCCGGATGACGTTACATTCATATTATATACCTCGGGAACCACCGGTAAACCGAAAGGCGTGATGCTGTCTCACTACCAGATAGTCAAAAATGCTCACGATCAGGGAGAGATCTTGGAAACCACTCAAGACGACAAATTGGTCATACCGGTTCCGTTCACCCACTGCTTCGGAAACGTGATGAGCATCACTCTCATGACAGTTTTCGGCGGCACGATGATACCACTGGTCGAATTCGAGCCGCATAATGCTCTAGAGTTGGTGGATGAAGAGAAAGCGACGATGATCCACGGCGTACCGACGATGTTCATCAGACAGCTGGAGGTCCTGAAAGAAGAAGAATACGATACCAGCAGTTTGAGAACCGGTATAATGGCCGGTTCGAGCTGTCCGGTAGAGACGATGAAGTCGGTGATAAACGATATGGGATGCAACGTGCTGATAACTTACGGACTGACGGAAGCGTCCCCCGGTGTCACTATGACAAGGTTGGACGATTCAGTCGAGGACAGAGTCGAAACGGTCGGAACGGTGATGCCCGATCAAGAGGTTAAGATCGTGGACGATACCGGCGAAGAAGTAGATACCGGAGAGACTGGAGAGCTTTTGGTCAAAGGTTACAATGTGATGAAAGGTTACTACAACAAGCCGCAAGCCACAGAAAACGCTATCGAAGACGGATGGCTGCATTCGGGCGACTTGGCGGAGATGGACGAGAGAGGTTACGTAGAAATCGTCGGTAGGAAAAAGGATATGGTTATCGTTGGAGGATTGAACGTTTATCCCAGGGAGATAGAAGAGTACCTGATCGAGGATGATGAGATCCAGGAAGTCGCGGTGGTCGGTGTTCCAGATGATGAGTTAGGAGAAGTCGTCGCGGCAGCAGTGGTCCCGACCGAGGGTGCTGACATCACACCGCAGGACGTGGTCGACTTTGTGTACGGGGAGATAGCCAGTGCTAAAGTTCCGAGATACGTAACTGTTACGGATAGCTTACCCGTCTCGGGCAGAGGGAAAGTTCAGAAATTCAGGCTGAGAGATGAGTTGGAAGAGATGATCGAAGAAGGTGAACTGGAAAAGGTGACTCCCTCGGCGGTAAAATAAGACCAAATTCATCTTTTTTTTCTTCTATTTTCCTTTATTTTCCATCGATGTTCCGATCATAAAAAGAGCTGAAAAAATCCTTTAGCAAACTTGAAGTATATCTCAGAAGATCCAGATTTGTTATGATAGTAGCAGAAAAGTGGGTTACGATAGACTTGAAATCTACCAAAAAAATCAAGCTTCTCTCAGATATATATCTATCCTAGTGCCGCCCATATCAGATTCTTTTATCTCAAATCTCCCACTATATATTTCGAGGATCTCTTTCGCTATGAAGTATATCGGGCCGCCCTGACCGGAGCTCTCGCCCGTATATTTTCCTTCCATTATCTTTTCTTTTAGAACATCCGGTAATGGCTCTCCATCATCTTCTATCTGAACCAAGACCATCTTTCCTTTTCTTTTCCCGATCACTTTTATTTTTTCGCAATTTTCTCTACGAATCGTGGCTTTGATCAGGGCCGATATGATCTTCTCGAGAGATCTACCCCCTAATACTTTGCCAACAGGATTTCTGATTCTAGAGGTGATCTCGATGTCTTTCTGGTCTGAGAAATTTCTACAGCCTTCCAGTGCATCCCTAAATATATCTTCAAGTTCTTTCTTGCTGGTAAATCTTTTCTCTCTCGCCCTCTTTGCTTCCTTTTCTAATTCCACTAGGTCTAAGACCTTTATATTGCTCTCAATAGCCTTCCTGAGATGTTCTTCATCTTCACTAGAAAGACTATCCTTATCGACTAGCTCTAGATAACCTAGAGAGACGAACAATTTGTTGTTTATATCCTGTCTAAAAAGCGACCTCAAAAATTCTTCTCTCTCCTGAGTATCGCGAAGTTTGCTTATATAGTTGTTCAATTTTTGAAGCATGTTGTTGGAGCTGTTCTTCAGGACGTTCAACTCTTCGATCTTAGTATCTCCTTCCAATTCTATTCTCTCTGCAAAATCCCCTTCAGCAATATTATCGATATCCTCTACCATGTCTTTAATAGGTTTAGTAAAGTGTCTAGAAAGAAACAGTACGCCAACTATGGCTATTGTTACAGACAACGAACCGATCAAAAGATGGGTGAGTGCGTTTTCTTTTAGCCTATCAGACCTCATCCTTTCATCGAATGTCAATTGAACTATTATGCTTGAATCTGAAGGATATTCCTCATGTGGAAGGTAAACAAGTATGTATTTGATTTTCTCGTTTTTTTCTTCATCTAAAAATGTTTGATCGGTTTTATTTTCATATACGTCACTACATATTTTTTTCACTCTTTTTGAAGTATTATAGCTGGAATCACTGACTCGGTCTCCATTGGTGTTGAAAAATCGTATATTTTTCAGATATGGATTCATCTCTTTCAATTGATCTGCAGTTTTTAGATAACTCTTTTCACCAAGCATCTGATCAAATTTACTGCTGTATAAACCTATTTCCAAAATATATTCTTGATCTGGCGTCGGTATATAAGAGTATATACGAAATTTACCCGTTTGAGTTTCTTGAGCTATGAAATCAGATTTGAATTCACCTTCTATAAATATATTATCTAATTTTTCGTAAAATTCTGGATACTCTTTAAAGTCAAGCCCCATATCCTCAGAGTAAGTAGTATTCACTACCACCCCGGTTCTATTTATCACATATAAATCCGCCCGATCAACACGTATACCCCAATCCATTTTTTGCTTTATAGAGTTCAAATTCATCTCTGTAATATTCCCCTTAGATCTGTTATAGGCGTCTAGAAATTTTTTCGATTCGGTTTTCATAGCCCTAGCGAAAGTATCACTAAGTATCTCATTTCTGTTATCGATAAGTTCTACAGAATCTGTGATCATCTTTTCTTGATTCATCTCCTGTTGGTTGAATTCGTTTTCTATGTTGTTGTTAGTCCTTTGATAATCTACAGCAGAAATAAATATCAAAGAAGGAATCAAGAGAAGCAGAAGATAGAATCGGAGATGCTTTTTCAATGATCTCATGGGGAGGACCTTCTGGTCTATTAAATTAAAATACATTCTTATATGTTAACTTTTTGCAAAACTTATTTATAGTCAATGACCCGACTTTTTTAACTTCTAGAGGGTTATTGACTAGTTCTAGAGGACTAACGTCCTCTTCTCCCTCGAAGCAAGTTCTCGGGATAAGGTGTGAATCGAAGATTCCACCGCTCGCTCGGAAGGTATTCCTCGCGATGTGGAGCTCGTAACTTAGTTCAAAAAGTTACGAGTTCCACTATAGATTGGTTTATAATTCTCTTCGTCAAAGCATTTAAATATATATAATTTTGTTACTTATGAAATAATGAAATTCGATACGCGTTGGATTCGAATCGGCTTCGCCTTGATTATCTTCTTTTTGATATTCACCACTTCTTTATTTTCGATCCGGGCGGATGAAGACGAGGATGAAGGTGAGGGATGGGAAGAATATACTGAATTGACCGGCACCCTGAACTATATTTTATTTGGGTTAGCTATCCTTATCCTTCCCTGGGGATATATCTACAAGGGTGCGATGAAGAATTTGGACCCTGAAAGCAATTTTCGAGATAAACTCCGAAGTGTTAACAGTTTGATGAAAAACTTCCACTATATCATTGGAGTCTTGGCCGTTCTAGTGATCACCTACCATGCCTATCTAGTGATCTCAAAATGGAATTTAGCCCTTATAGCGGGTTTATCATTGACATGGTTTTACGTTATTACCGGATTTTTGACATTCATCGATAAAGCGCCCAGCGACGTAAAAAAGTGGACGTACCGAATACACGGGAGCAAGATTTACCTCATAATCACCGCTGCTGTACTGTACTTAGGGCACGTGTTGGCCGATTGATTTGGTCTTCTTATTGACTAACTTTTTCAGTCACAATCAAAACATTAAAAATCGATCTACATACTTATACTGCTCCCTAATCTTTTGAGCTTCCAGAAGTATACACCGCTACCTATCGTCACAAAGACAGTTACTCAGGATATCCATAACAAATATGGAGGAGAACCATAGTACTATATACTGGGATAATCGTTATTCGGTTCTAAACCTTGATAATTGAATCGCTAGACAACGTTAGGTCGAGGGTTCTAGGTCATCCAATATCTCTTTTCTCCAAAAATATAGATGTATTCCTCATTACCAATAAGATTACAACCGGATAATTTTTCTAGGAAGGTTATATCTAACCGTTTAGTCTTATCGCTCCCAGTGTCGTATTTAATAATCCCACCAGTTATGTTGTTAGAATAACCCCTATCGCTCATGATCTAAATCCCACCGTCGATGTAGACCGCCGATCTTCGCTAGACTTCCACATAGCGTAAGTTTCCAAGTCTCATCCACCATCATTCCCTTTTCGTTTCTTGAAGTAGAATACTGCGCCAACTGTACCTATTCCTCCAACTGTACAACCTATTATCACGGTAGACCAGGGGAAATCATCCCCATGATCCGGACCCGGATAGTCTTTAGGAGCGTCTATCCCCCGATAATTGTACCTGTAAATTTCATTTGTACTTTCTGCATGTTTACTCGTTGGATCGAACTCTACAGTGTGTCCCATTATATAGATGAAACCATCGTGGTGAATCAATTCACATCCATGCATAGGCTGTGGAAGTCTAGTATTTAATAGTTCTGACTCTTTACTTTCAGGATTAAATCGGAAAATCTCATCCGTTATTTCTGGATCCTTTCCCAGCTCTCCAGCCCCCATTATGTAGATCTCATCGCCGGTATACACGGTCGCTCTTCTTATGAGGTCAGGATGTTTTGTCGGTAAATCACCAAGTTTTTCCAGGTTGTGTTTATCAGTTTGGTAACGATATATTTTATCATAAGATACCATGTAGATATCACCATCTACATACACTGTACTCCTGTCCGAAGAACCTATGAAAAAATTCTCTGGATACTCGACTTCATGTTTCTCGAAAGAATTATCGGAAGGATCAAAGGTGTAAACTCCGCTTTCCATGAATAAGTACGCTTCATTCTCGGCCCAGACAGCATTTAGATGATAAAAAGGTTCCTTGTAAGAGACATCTACTGGGATTGTAACTTCAAGTTCGGTCAATCCATTATTATCAACCCTGTATATTTTATCGGAGTCTTGAGATTGTTCAAGCAACTGACCTCCAAATATCAAAATATCTTCACCGGTATATACCGCCGATAGAGGATCACCAAATGGTATCCCTTCCTTTTTTTCAAGAATTTTTTCTGATTCATATGTCGAAAAATCGTATTTCACATATCTGTATCCGCTCTGTAATATATCAACAACAAAAAACACCGTATCTTCTCCAGTATAAACTGCCGTGTTGACACCAAAGCTTCCGATCCTTTCTCCCTCGACAATATTATCTATCGCCACTATCTCAGAATCCTCCTCTCCTGAAGAAGTACCTATACCAATCGAGCTTAAGATTAGAAGGATCAATATAAGAAAGGTAAAAGTTTTTGATTTGTTTTTCCAGTCCATATTTTACTCCTCATTTGATGTTAAAAGTCTTTGTTCTCCAGTCATCATATACAACTGTCAGCGTTCCCTTGTGATAATTTCCTCCTTTTGCTTCACGTTGGGGCCGGAACTTTGTTGAGGTCGTTTCATCGTCAAATCTCCATAGGAATTTTTCCACATCGTCGTAAGAGTCCAATATCGGTGTGTAAACAGTTCCATTAGGTCTTGATTTTACCTGAACCCCTTCGGTAACACTTTCCTTTGGAACGTGTCTATTATAAAATCCTTCGGCAGCGAACATCAATTCTCTTTCCATGCTCTTTTTCTTCTCTGGAATTTCATAGTTCAATGTAATCCCTTCGTCTTCTGGAGTAAGTTTTGCATATATCTCATCATCATTAAGTCCTTTCACTTTGTTTCTCTTCGAACGGATTCGATCAAGTTCTTGGACTTCATAGCTCTTATCGGCTATATCCGCAAACCCAACAGTGCTTATTCGATGTTTTCCATTGAATTCTAGTTTCACTTTTTTAATTTTCTCCTTTTCACTAAAGCTCGTCAAATCGATAGCCTGTATCCCTCCCTTTGACCTTGGTAAGAATGACTCAACTTTCCTCCACTCATTACCATCATTACTCACCTTCAAATTAGTAGGAGCGCTTTTTATACTCATAGGAACTAGCAATACTTTTTCGTTCTCGTTTAAGCTCTGGAGTTTGCTGGAATAATCAAGAGTTATCTCATCCCCTGGGGCAACTTTGATAGATTCTCCATCTTGAGAAGTGAGAATATTAGTTTCTTGGTTAGTATTAGGAGTATCAATATTTGTTTTTATTTTATTTGGTTCGATGAAGCCATCGTATGTTATTACTTCCCCATTTTGTGTCACCGCAATATCTGTATCTTTAGGTTTATCGATAGCCATCATTTTAGTATCCTCGATATAGGAGATATCGTTTCCTAATTCTTTTAACCGTATAGAATATTTTCCATCCCTTTCAGGTAATTCATCCAATATATAATGATCAGTAACGTCCATTTCATCTCTAGCTCCTATTTTATCGTTGGATTGCCAAAGGATATTGTTCTCAGGAGAATACCTCTCGCCATCCCAAGTAGTGATATAGGGACAACCTCCCCCACCGCCACCAGGTGGGTCACCTGATTGATGTCCAAGGTCTGCATTAATATATCCAGTAGTCCACCACCAAAACCTTAAACCATCTTCATTTTCACTTGGATCGTCTGAAGGCACAGTCCTGTCACAGTAATCTTGGAGGGAGCTCCCAGGACCGCCAGGGACTTGACCCGTCATTACTGTTCTCATGCTACCTTCCCATACATACTCGCAGTTGAGATAAACATCAGCATATGATGTTAAACTATTTTCATGATACCAACCTTCAACTTTTTGAAATTGCCAAGCTGGTAGGTATTTCTCAACATAGCTGACACTATCGGTGAAAGGATCCCAACTATGAAAGGTAACGTCGTTTACCTGAGCTCCTACAAACGTATCATCAATATCGTACCAAGAATCAACGTTCATTTCGGTTAATAACTCATATGCGGAATCGTAGAGGAGTGCACCTGCTTTTACTATTTTTACCAATGTGGCTGGATCCACTTTCGGCTCATATTCCTCACTTCCTTGACCATCTTGTTCCTCCTCTAGAGTTTCGCTTGTTTTTTCTATTGTTCTTTCATCGAATCCGTATTTATCCTTGAGTACTTCTCTAACTTTCTCATCCTTTAAAGCGATCCTTCCTTTTTCTAGAGTTCTTTTATCTATTTCAACCTCAACTTGTTGTTTGTTTGTAGAACTTTCACTTGGATCATCATTTAACTTTTTGTTTTCCTCCTTAGACCTAACGGTCCCCACTGCACTTAACATACCGCTCGTCACTAGAATCATCAACACCGAGAGGGTGAGAATTTTTCTCATTTCCATTTTTCAACTCGAACGAAGTAATATCTAAGATATATATATTATGGTTCAGATAATATATGCATCCTCATACAAGTGTTTATCTTTCTCTAAATTTTCCATAATATTTTTTTATATATATGGAGGTCAAAAACGGGAGATTGGAGTCCTCGATCGGCTCTGGGATCAAAAAGTTTCGATTTCCACGAAAAAATCAGCAAAGGATACAAACTTTATTTTTTGAAGACAACTCATCATCTTCTAAAATCAATTCACATTCTATCATTCTATATGGAAAAATATCTCCGCTTTCATCCTCTCTAAGCTCGGCTAGGTCTTTTGTTTGAACTAATTACTCGAGACCCTTTTATTTTCCATTACAAAACACTCGACTGAAGGCAAACCATTTATACGGTCGTTTTGATTAGAGGCTTGATGGATTGTCCAAGATGTAATACCGAGATGAACAACGGTATCTGCCCGAACTGTGGCTATTCTATTATAAATCAGAATCAGGATAAAAGCAGAAGAAATCTGAAAAATATATTGAAGTATTCAATCACATCTATAGCTGTGGTCTTATTTCTCGGATATCTACTCTTTAATATCGGGATGATGTTGTGGTCGATAGAACTGATACTCCCAAAAACATTGACCAATAAAACGATGCTATTCGTTGTCTTTCCTCTCCCCATCGGGATAAAAGCTATCGGTGGATACTGGTTCTCGATATATTACATATTTCTGGTCCTTGCAATAATCTCGTCTTTGATCACTATATTTTATAAAGGTGGAAAGGACCTATTTTTATATTTCAAGGACCTTTTCAGAGGAAAATTTTCCAATATAAAAGAAAACGATAGGATCTCTTCCCCATTTTTAAGGCTCGTAACCGTCTTTACAGCTCTTCTTTTCATCACGTACATATATATGATGCTGTTGGAACTTACGGGTGGTTCTATCGAAACACCTTCTTTTGATGACATGTCCGTCTGGGAGAGAATATACGGACTGACTAGAGCATCAGTATGGGAAGAATTGGTCGTCCGTGTGGCTTTCATAGGACTGCCCATGGCTGTTTACGGCTTGGTAAAAAAACACAAGAATTGGAAAAATTATATCCTAGGTGGATTCGGTGTGAAAAACCGCTTCGGAGTGACCTTGATAATCTTGTCTTCGATTATCTTTGCAGCGGCCCATCTGCCCGGCTGGAACATCCATAAAATGATCCCCACTCTGATAGCGGGTTTCGCATTTGGTTATCTTTTTGCAAAAGACGGGCTTTATTCAGCCATACTGCTTCACTTTTTCTGGGACTATTTGTCCGTGCCAAATCTGATGATGGATATTCCGGATTTTGAGGTCATAATTTCTTCTATGATTTTAGTGTGGATGGGCGTTGGACTGTATTATACATATTATTATATTAAGAACTTCACAGCTTGGCTTAAAGGCAGTCACGAGAAAGATAAGAAAAAGAAGGAAATCACTAAGAAAGAACCTAGAGCAGAAAAAACCGCAGGGGTCGGTATAGGATACGTGTGCGGTAACTGTGGTTATAAAAAGGCAAAATATACGGGCGAGGGCAAACTTAAGTGTAAACGGTGTGGTACGGAAAGCGATCCAAAATCCGAATACAGTCAACAGACCTCCGGAAAACCACTAACAAACAGTGGATGGCCCCCTTCTTGATCGAAGTCGGGAGAGAATCGAAAAGGTTTATATTCATCGGACATTTGGTCCTTTTGATAGGATGACTGAAGTCGACGAGATCAAGATCGATAGGGAACTTTGTACTGGATGTCGAATCTGTATAAAATTTTGTCCCAAAGATGTTCTCGATGATTCAGATGATCTAAATCAATATGGTAATTATTTTCCAGAGGTCGTAGCGAAAGACGAATGTATCGTGTGCAGAAGATGTGAGCTGTATTGTCCAGATTTTGCTATCCAGGTGGAGGTTGAAGAAGAATGAAAGAAGCTGGAGAGTACTTCATGGAAGGTAATATAGCCTGTGCGGAAGGAGCTCTTAAAGCAGGATGTGGTTTTTACGCAGGATATCCAATAACGCCCGCTTCTGAGGTCATGAATCACTTGTCGGAAGAGTTACCCAAAGCGGGAGGTCGGTTCATCCAGATGGAAGACGAATTGGGAAGTATGGCTTCCATCGTGGGCGCCTCATGGACAGGTTTGAAAAGCATGACTGCGACAAGTGGACCCGGGTTTTCGCTGATGCAGGAAAATTTGGGCTATGCGATCATGACCGAAACGCCGTGTGTCGTTGTAAATGTACAGAGAGCCGGACCCTCGACAGGACAGGCAACAAAGCCCGGAACTGGAGACGTGATGCAAGCTCGATTTGGCAGCCAGGGAGATTATGAATTGATAGCTCTTTCACCGAATTCAGTCCAGGAGATGTTCGATTTCACAGTTAGAGCTTTCAACTTGGCTGAACGGTACAGGACTCCTGTAGTTCTCCTAGCTGACGCTGGAGTAGGACATATGAGAGAAAAGGTGAAAATCCGAGATGATGTAAAAACTGAAGAAAGAAGAAGGCCTGAAAAAGGCGAAAATGAATTTTTCGATACTGATAGAGAAGATCACGTTCCGCCGATGCCTGATTTCGGCGAGGGAGAAGAATTACTGGTCACGGGTTCAACCCATTTGGGAGACGGTACGAGAGATACTTCAAGCTTCGAGGCTCAGGACGACTTAGTCCGCAGGCTTGTCGATAAAATAGAAGATAACCGCGATGAAATTGAGGACTGGGAAGAGCATGATGTTGAAGATGCAGATCTGGTCGTGGTCTCCTACGGATCTATGTCTAGACCCGCTCGCGGCGCGGTCAAAAAAGCCAGAGAGGAAGGTCACAATGTAGGCTTTTTCCGCCCAAAAGTGATGTGGCCGAGTCCTGAAGAAAGGTTGAAAGAGATCGGAAAAAATTCCGAGATTTTACTAACTGAATTATCATTGAGAGGCTACAGGATGGAAGTAGAGAGATGCGTTGGATCTGAAAATCTAAATGTTTTCGATAGATTAAATTCTCTTCCAACGATCGATCAGATATATGATAAGATAAAGGAGGTGCTATGATGGTCAAAGCTAAAGATATAAAGGATAAATATATCAGAAGACATCCTTCACCATTCTGCCCGGGTTGTGGAGGAGGTATGGTATTGAATTCACTTTCTAGGGCAGTAGAAAATAGTGGAATTTCTAAAGACGACGTTGTAGCTGTCAGCGGAATAGGGTGTGCCGCGTGGATCCCTTCTCCTCACTGGAGAGTGGACACTCTTCACACCACTCACGGTAGAGCGATAGCGTTCGCTTCCGGGGTCAAATTGGGAAACCGCGACCTGGAAGTCATGGTCGTTTCTGGCGACGGCGACTGTGCGGGAATAGGTGGAAACCATCTGCTGCACGGAGCTAGAAACAATATAGACATGAACGTGTTCATGATAAACAACGGTCTTTACGCTATGACGGGAGGACAGGTAGCCCCGACAACGGAGCACGATGAGGAGACCTTAACGACTCCATATGGAAATCCTTCTTCCAGCTTCGAAGCCGCCGAAGTTGTCAAAGCTGCTGGAGCGGGACACGTTGCTCGCTGGACGACCTATCATATGAACGAGCTTATAGATGAAGTGGAAAAAGCTATAGATACGGACGGCTTCTCTTTCGTCGAGATACTGACACAGTGTCCTACGAGGACTGGCAAAAAGAAAGATATGGACGGTTTAGAGATGCTGGAATGGTATAAAGAGAATACGAGCAAAGAAGAAGACACCGATAAGATCTATGTCGGAACTCTTACAGAAGTCGATAGACCCGAATTGACGGAGGAGATCTACAGACAGATCGAAGAACACGGAGGTGAGTTGAGATGATGAAGATCCGGATCGGCGGATGGGCCGGACAAGGTACGGTGAGAGCTGGAACCATACTTGGAAGGTCGCTGTCGATAGAGCAGAATTACAATGTCGTTCAGCAGAGATCTTACTCCGCGGCAGTAAGAAGCGGCATAGCATATTCCGACGTGATCGCAGATGAAGATCGATTGGACGAATTGGTTGTAGAGGTCCCAGATTATCTGCTGGTGATGTACCAAAACACGCTCGACGAATGGAAAGAAATGTGTGAAGAAACGGAAACTCTGATCGTAGATAGTTCTAGAGTCACTGAGCTTCCCGATATATCCGGCACTATCTATGAAGTGCCCGCGGGTGAGATCGCAGAAGACATCTCCACGGCTAAGGCGGCAAATGTTGTACTTTTAGGCGCTCTAGCCGGGGTATCAGATGAGATAGATATAGATAGTTTGAAGAAGACCGTCAAAGAGGAATTTCCTGAAAAATACGTTGATCTAAATATCGAGGCAATAGAAAAGGGCTACCAAGAAGTTAAATAGATATACATATGAGGAAAAACCTTATTATTTAGACTTCCGTAGGTTGAGGTGAGAAGAGATGGCTGATGACGGAGACATAGACCCACAGAAGATCGGCAAGGCTGAAGAGAAGTTTAGAGATCTCGTCGAGAAGAGAGACGAATTGAACGAGAAGGCTAATTTCTTTCGCGAGGAGAGAGATAAACTTCAGGAAGAGAGGAACAAACTACAGGAAGAAGTGGAAGATCTCAAAGATGAAAGAGACGAGTTAACCGACGAAGCTAAAGAACATAAAGAAAAAAGGAACGAACTTCAATCAAAAGCTAAAGAATTGATACAGTTCAAAAGGGAGAAGAAAGACGAGATAGATAATAACCTCTCAGAGAAGGTTGAAGAATTGAAGGTCGATATAGACGAACTCGAAAGAAAACAGCAGACAACGGCTTTATCTATTCAGGAAGAAAATGAACTGATAGAAGAGCTTAAAGAGAAGAGAGAGGAGCTAGAAAAAAAGAAGGAACTCTTAGAGGAACAGGACGACATCAACGAAGAAGTGGAAGAACTGGATGAAAAGATAGACGAACTTTTCGATGAGGCGGACCAAGAACATGAATTGGTCGTTGAATATTCCGAAGCATCACAAGATTATCACGACGAGATACAGGACCTTTATGATGAGATAAATAGTCTTTCCGAAGAATCGGATAAGCTGCATGAAAAATTCGTCGAACAAAGAGAACGTGCAGATCACTATCACGAGAGAGCTATGGAGATGAAAGACAAAGTAATAGAGATGAAGCGGGAAAAGAGAGAGAAAGAACTGAAACGGAAAAAGCGTCTGATGGAACAGAACGAAAAAGTGAAAAAGAAATTAGAGGACGAGGAAAAACTCGAAAAAGAAATAGAAAAGATGATGGAAATGTTAAAACAGGAAGGTAAGACCGAGATATAGATTTTTTTATTTTTTTATCTGTTATTATAACCCTCCAGAGAGGGGAGTAATTTCAATATCAATAATAAAAAGTAGTACTATTATCGCAAATTACTATTATATCATGCAGGTATATGTGGTATTGAAGACAACCACAGGCGGAAAGTATGGAAGAAAAGACTGTTATCCCTGAGGAAATACGATCTTTCTTATCGAGCGAAGGAGGAAACTCTCTCATCGTGAAAGGCGATACCGGAGTTGGAAAGACTACTTTCGCGCTAGATGTCATGGAAAAATTTTATGGAGTAACCAATACCGAGTATATATCGATAAGAGTCGGTGAAGAGAGTCTCTTCAGACAGTATCCTTGGTTGAAAAAAAAGATGAAAAAAGACGATATAGTGGAAAACGCTAGGAAGTTATTGAACAGCTTCTATTCCGACGATATAGTCGAATCCGTCTCGATGGAAGAAGTCGAAAAGACACAGACCTTCTTGTCAAAAAAACTTTTAGAAAGCATTTATGAAGACGAAGAAGAAGTCAAGGAAGCTCAGAGAGAAGAATTACAGAAGCTGGAGGGTAAGGTCGAAAGAGGAGAGATCATCACTGAAGAGGAAGAATTGGATGAAAGGATAAAAAATGAATTCGTCTTCGAAATAGGAAAAACCCTCCCAGAATTGGACCGCGCGTATGAACTTGTAGATAGAAATCTTCCGGAAAAATCTCTTATTGTCGTGGACAGTATAAAGGCGCTAAGTGAACATTACGGTATACCAAAGGACAAGATCGTCAGTACTCTACAGAAAGATCTGGTAGAAAATAGCAACACTAATATAATCTTTATAGCCGAATCACTGGAAAAAACGGATCTGGAATATCTAGTCGATGGTGTTGTCGAGCTCAAGGGAAAGGAGATAAAGAATAGAACGATAAGAGAGATGGAGATCAAAAAACTAAAAACCGAGCAGGTAAAAAATTCAAATTATCTCTACACTTTGGAAAATGGAAAATTCAGGACGATAAAGAAGATACAGAATGATCTTTTAAATCCTGATCTAAAAAACGAAGGGCCTTTTGTCGTTTCTGGAGAGGAAAAAATATCTACGGGGAACGAAGGTCTGGACGAGATGATAGGTGGATTCAAAGCTAGATCATCTCATCTGATCGAGATCGACAAAAAACTACCAAGGAGATTTTTTGAAACAGTGCTCATCTCGATGATAAAAAATTCGTGTCAGTTGGATAGAGGAACCGTCGTTCTGCCTCCTTTTGGTTCCGGTTCTTCCTTTATAAAAAATCTTGTTGCGGATGAATTAGATGAGGAAAAAATGGAGAACCTACTGCTTCTCCAGGCCGGTGAGGGAACCTCTGAAGAAAATATAAGGTTGATAGGTGGAGAAGACATACATCATGACTTGAACAAAGAGATGGTAGAAAATTCTCTTTCCGATTCTTCTGAACCATTCACTGTCATATTGAGTCTAGACAGCTTGAAGATGATATATGGAGAAGATATCTTCTCTAAATTAGGCAGGGTTATATCCTCTCTAAAGGAAGGGGGTCATACTGTCGTATTGATCGGGCCTGATGATGTTGAAGGAATCAACAAATTGGAATTCGCTACAGACATGATTCTCGATATGAAAGAGATAGAGAACACCGCCTGTATTTACGGAGATAAACCCAAAACGTCTATTCATGCTCTATCGATGGGTAGGAACGAAGGTAAGCAAAATGTAATACCCCTAAATTGAGATCTTGATGTTCTTTTAAAAAACGAAACATGAAAATACCCCTTTCTCTTTTGCCAAAATAGAGGCAGATACTATAATGGATAGAGTACTCGTTACAGGCGGATGTGGATTCGTAGGGACAAATCTGATCGAATTCCTTTTGGAAAAAACCGATTGGAAATTTAAAGTGCTAGACGATTTAAGCGTCGGTAAATTGGAATATCTCAGATCGGTCGATGACTATTCTGAAGATAGAATAGAATTTATAGAAGGGGATGTGAGAGATGCTGATGTGGTAGAAACTGCCGTCGAAGGCTGCGATTATGTAATACATTTGGCAGCTCAAACCAGCGTAGTAGATTCGATAGAGGAACCAAAAAAAGATGCCGAGATCAATATACTCGGAACTATCAATCTGCTAGAAGAAGCTGTTGAAAAAGATATAGATAGATTTGTGATCTCATCTTCAGCCGCACCTTTAGGAGAACAAGAGATGCCTATACATGAAGAAAAAGTACCACAGCCTCTAGCGCCATATGGGGCGAGCAAGCTCGCCTGTGAAGGCTATTTGAGTGCGTACGCTGGAAGCTATTCGTTAAATACAGTAGCTCTACGTTTCTCGAACGTGTACGGTCCGAAATCCTGGCATAAAGGCAGCGTCGTTGCTAAATTCATCAAACAGATACTCGATGAAGAAACACCAATCATTTACGGGGACGGAGGACAGACTAGGGATTTCATCCATACGGAAGATATATCTCAGGCCCTTTATCTCTCTTGTACGGAGGAATTCGAAGAAGATTTTGAACTCTTCCAGATCGCTACGGGGAAAGAAACTTCTATCAATGAACTCTATTCTCTCTTAAAGGGCGAATTAGAGAAAAGGGGAGAAGATGTACCTGAAGCAGAACATGTAGAACCGAGAGAAGGTGAGATATACAGGAACTATGCCGACATAGGCAAAGCGAAGAATAAACTAGGTTATTCACCTAGAGTTTCATTGAAAGAAGGGATCAAAGAAACGATCGACTGGTTCGTAGAGAACTATTGAAAGAGAAGGATAGATGCGTAAAATGTTGAAGGAGGGATAAGATGAAAGTTACCATATTAGGAACCTCGGGAGGTATACCTATACCGGGAAGAGCACAATCAGGTATTTTGATAGAAGAGTCTAGCTGTAAAATTCTGATAGACTGTGGGATGGGAATACCTCTGAGATTAGCGGAGGCGAATGTAGATCCCGAGGAGATCGACTCTATATTCTTGACCCACGAACATCTAGATCATATCCAGGATCTCCCATCAATCACCAAAGCTTCTTGGTTGAGTAAAGATGAAGCGAAGTATAGGATAGTACATCCTCCTGGGCTCAAAGATAAATTGGTAAGATTTTGGAAAAGTTTAGATGAGTTCGATAGAACCGATTTAGATTTTCAAGTTCTTTCTCCATCAGAGACCTTTCAAGAGGGCGATTTGGTGATCGAAAGCTTTAAGACAAAACATACTGAGATGAGCCAGGGATATAAAATATCGAGATCGAACGGTAGTGTTGTTTATACTGGAGATACGGCTCCTGTAGAGGACGTGATGGATAAAGCCGATGGCTGTGACCTTCTTATACACGAGTTATCAAGTTTAGATAAGAGTGAAAATCATACGGATCCAGAAAGTTTGATCACAGCTCTAGAGGATATCGATATAGGAAAGCTTTTAGTGACCCACTTTTATCCAGAAACCGAAGAGCGATCAGAAGAACTTGTGGAAAAGATAGAAATGAAAACGGGGATTCTCACAGAAGCGGCTGAAGATCTCCAAACCTTTTGGATATAAGAAAATAGAGGATATGATGAAGATACTCGTGATACCTACCACGGATTGGATCGGACATCCGGTTCCGAACAGATTGAATTTCATCTTCGACCGATTGGCGGATAAGCATCAGGTCGATGTATGCCACTTCAAGATGTTCGAAGAGAAGAAAAGAAAGACCAACTGTAATCTGATCGATATGGGTTGTGACGATTCTAGCGATGTCGGTTTTTACTACTTGAAAAATTTTAAGGATTATTCAACGACTATTTCCAATTTGGTCGGAAAATATGATGTTGTTATCTCGGCAAATATCATTCCTAGTGCCATAGCGAATCTAAATGATACTCCGATCATAATAGATTATCTAGACCACTTCCCTCAGAGCGCCTCCTCTTACTATAAAAAACCGATGGATGAATTAGCCGCTAAATCTGCCGAACTGTTCACGAGTTTCAATTTGAAAAAGTCTGACGGGCTGATCACCCCAACTGACGGATTCCGAAATTATCTAGAAAAAAAAGTAGATAAAAAGATAAAGGTCGTTCCTAACGGTATCGACCTCGATGTAATCGGTCCCGCTGATCCTTCAGAAATTGAAAAAGAATATTCACTAGGAAGACCGGTTCTGGGTTATGTTGGATCACTGGAAAAGTGGGTCGATCTTGACGGGGTTATCAAAATGATGCCCTCTATAAAAGATAGGTATCCCAATGCGACGCTGCTCATAGTTGGGCCGGATCTTCATACAAATCATTCTGAATATCTAAAAAATCTAAGTGAAAAATTGGGAGTAGAAGAAGACATAATATTTACTGGGAGAGTGGACTATGAGGATCTTCCGCCCTACATATCTGCTATGGACGTTGGTCTCAATCCTCGAAAACCGCTTAAGATGAACAGATTAACGATGGGGAGTAAAGTATTGAGTTATCTCGCCTGTGGAGTACCCGTCTTGAGCCAAAATATGCCAGAAATAGAAAAAAAATTTCGAGGTTATGGGGTTCACCGTTATGATAATGCTGAAGATTTTTTTGGTGTACTGGCAAAATCGCTCACTGAGGACGTTCATCCAGATGTCGTCACGGAATATGATTGGAATATACTATCGAAGAAATATGAAAAAGCTATATTCGATCTGATCGATTAAATATCTGAGTGAGGTAGTAAAAATTATAAACAGTGTTAGAAACTAAAAGATGTGATCCTTATCAGTAAAGGAATACCGTAAATGGATAATCATGAACAAGAAAAAAGAAAAAAATATAGCTAGGAAGCGTATCCAAATACTCTTTCAAGAAGCTAAGAAGGCCGCATTAGAGGATGAAATAGAGCGCTCCAATAGATACGTGAAATTAGCAAGAAAGATAGGTATGAGGCACAATCTATCTTTAGATTCAAAATTCAAGAGAAGATTATGTAAGAACTGTTCTTCCTATCTATTTCCAGATAAATCTTGCAGTGTTAGATTAAAAAAGGGGATGGTCGTCAGTACCTGCCACATATGCGGCACCATAAATAGGTACAAATTTAAGGATTGACGAGTCAGCTTCTCCCACATAAAGGAGGGAGCTTGCCAGTGAACTCCATTTCTGACC
>CAZPCW010000044.1:0-19414 GCA_964585175.1 uncultured Thermoplasmata archaeon | reverse complement strand
TTCCTCTGTATCCTCTCCGTGAACGAAGCGGTCTTAGCCCTGATTTAAGATAAAAGTGCTGTAGAACCAGATGGTAAACATTTATCATTTTGATATTTTTTCTTTTTTTTTAATTTTCTAGAGATTCATCTTTTTTCAGAGTAAAGACAAGTCCTGTGAGCGCAGACCTTTTCCCCATTTTTGAAAATCAAGTCGTGACCACATTCTGGGCAGTATCTGTTATCTTCTTTTCCCTCAGAAAGTTTTTCATCTTCTTGTTGAGGTTCGGCTTTTTTGTTTCGTTGGGGACTGTTATCCTTTCGCCTCAACAATTTCATACTGCACTCATCCTTTAACGAATCATATCAAAGCGATATCGATTTTAAAATTTTGGGAATCAAAAAATTTTTAGATACTTTTCGGCTTGAAAGATATTGTCACTGAAAATCGTTATGAGAATAAAATAAGACTTTGACAGGCTTTTTCAAATCAAAATATTTATATTCATCTAATGAATACCCATCACAAGGTGTAAACTTGGCTATAGGATTCGTATTGATAAAAACAGCCCCTGCAGCGGAGCGAGATGTCTATAACATAGTTAAAGAACTTGAGGAGGTCACCGAGGTACATTCACTTTTCGGGGAGTACGACCTTATAATAAAACTGCAGGCGGAAAACTTCAATAGCCTTGGACAGACCGTGGTTGACAAGATCCGGTCTATCGAAGGTGTGGAAGATACCAAGACACTGACAGGAATAGAATTTTAGGAGGTAATATAATGGGATTGGAAACATATGTATTCGTTACGGTTCTTCTACTGACGCTGGGCTTAGGACTGTTCCTTTCAGGAATATTTACGGCCTACTTTGGAAGAGGAAAAAGCAGGATGGTCGGTGTCGTACTGACTATCGTCGGTATATTGTTCTGGATTGGGTCTTATGCGGCGCACTACATGGAGATATTCGGAGTTAATAATTTCGTAAAAGTATTGAAGTACGGATTGTTCTACGTAGGCGCTTTCGTTGTCGGTGCCGCTATTGCTGTAGGGATATTCCTGGTAGCGATAATGAAAACGTAGGGATTCGAACCGACCGAAAAAACTATTTTACTATTCTTTTTTAGCTCATTTATGAAGGTAAAGATTATCCTAGGAAGTAAAAGTGACATCGAAGTTGACGGGAAAGCTGTAGATGTTGAGAAAAAGTATGGTAACTGAGGTATATCGATGATAGATCCAGAAGAATTTATCGAAGAAAAAGTCGAAGAGATAAAAGATGTAGAAGGTAAAGCCGTGGTAGGATGCAGCGGCGGCGTTGACAGCACAGTTTCCGCGGTAATAGCCGGCGAGGCTTTAGGTGACGATCTGTTGGCGATATACGTCAACACGGGATATATGAGGAAGAACGAGACTGAAGAGATGGACGAATTGCTGAACGAGATGGGAGTCAACCACCACATAATCGATGCAAGGGAAGAATTCTACGATGCGATGGAAGGCGTCACCGATCCGGAAGAGAAAAGAAAGATAATAGGGAACAAATTTATCGAAGTATTCGAAAGAGAAGCGGAAGAATTTAGTGCGGATTACTTAGTCCAGGGAACTATAGCTCCCGACTGGATAGAGAGTGGGGACGAGAAGAGGGACACCATAAAATCTCATCACAACGTCGGCGGACTGCCCGAAGAGATGGGACTAGATCTGATTGAACCTCTTTACGATCTTTACAAAAATGAAGTGAGAGAGGTAGCTAGAGAGTTAGGCCTCTCTACGGCCGAAAAACAGCCTTTCCCGGGCCCCGGTCTGGCTATAAGAGTTATGGGAGAAGCGACACCGGAAAGGACTGAGATAGTCAGGGAAGCGTGTCATATAGTGGAGACGGAGATAAACAAGGCTGTAGAAGAAGACAAGATGGAGAGACCTTGGCAGTACTTTGCAGTTCTGCTCCCGATCAAGACGGTCGGTGTTCAAGGTGATAAAAGAGCTTACGGGCACACGATCGCGGTAAGAGCGGTACAGTCTCTCGACGCTATGACCGCTAGATTTAGCGATATCCCTCGCGAGGTAAAGGAGAAGATATCGACCAAAATAACGAACGAGATGAAAGACAAGGTCAACCGAGTGGTCTACGACATAACAAACAAGCCGCCCGGGACTATCGAATGGGAGTAAAATCCTTTCTGGTATAGAGAGCTTGTACAGTGAAGACGATGGGGCCGATCACGATCCTCTTGATCTCTATTATCTTCATCTTTTTTGGAATAGGTCTAGGCGTGATAACCGGTTTGATCCCGGGCATACATGTAAACACGATCGCCTTTCTTTTGATCAGCTCTTTAGGAGCGATCTCGCTTTTCGTTGGTGGAGCTATCTCGGATCTCGATCCGATGAGATCCGACCTTTTACTGTTCATAACTTTGATGGTCGTGGGCTGCGTCGTCACCCATAATTCGTTGGATTTCGTACCGTCTACATTTCTGGGAGCTCCTGAAGGGGATACCGCTCTTTCGGTCCTCCCGGCCCACGAGATGCTTTTGGAAGGTAAAGGGTACGAAGCGGTGAAGGCTAGCGCTTTAGGCAGCTTCGCCGCGTCGCTGCTGGCTTTAGCTCTTATACTTCCCGCCCGCCTTATCATGGGAAGTCCGGTGAATCTCTACGATAAACTAGTGCCTTTCATACCTCTCATATTGTTCTTGGTCGTTCTGCTTTTGATAATGCAGGAAGGACGTTATTTGCTCGACTATAAGCCAAAGCTGGCGTCCCTAGGTTTGTTCCTTCTGAGCGGTGCTTTGGGATTCATAATTTTAACTCCGACTGGACTGTTCACCTATAACTGGACTTTTGTACAGCAGGAGGGGATATCTTCTACATCTCTCATGTTGTTCCCGCTATTTACAGGTCTTTTCGGAATATCGAATTTACTCATCAGCCTCATGGATGAGCCGGAGGTGCCCGAGCAAGAGACTAAAGATGTAGATATCGATCTGGACGGGAAAAGCAAGATAAGAGGTGTCGCCTCCGGAACGCTCTCCGGCGGATTGGTGGGCTGGCTGCCCGGTATAACCGCGGCCGCGGCGACTGCGGTAACTAGAATCCCGATCCCGAACGAGGGTAAAAGCGAGGGCGAGAAGGCGCGCGAATACATAATGGCGGTTTCTGCCGTCGATACTTCATGTGCGATATTCACCGTCGTAGCTCTATTCGTGATATTGAAAGCGAGAAGTGGAGCTATGCAGGCCGTTATGAAGATAAACAAAGCCACTTTGCACGAGTGGTCTCATCTGACAAGGATACCGGAACTATTTCTGCTGCTTCTTTTCGGTATAGTGATCTCTTCCGCCATAGCATATCTTCTGACACTGACGATAGGAAAAAAATTCACCCACATCCACAAGAGGATAGAATACAACAAGATAACCAAGGTGATCATCGGATTCCTCATAATTATGATGGTCGTACTTTCGGGACCGTTGGGACTCGTGGTCGGGGCTATAGCTACCTGTATAGGCGTTATACCTCCGCTCTATGGCGTGAAAAGAGTCCATCTGATGGGCTGTATAATATTACCAGTAATGTTATTCTTCACCGGTTTAGATATTTACATCCTGAACTTGATTTTTTAGAATGTTTTTAACGAGCTCTACCGGTTCTCATTCAGAAAAGTCGTAGACCTCCGAAAAAGGAGGCGAAAGATCCAATTTGTGAGATTCTACCGCCGTCGAGACGTCGAAAGAGTTGATCTCGATATTTTTCTCGGTGAGATATTTCTTTATCTCGTTTATACAATCACCGACGTTCTCTTTTTCGCAGAGCATCACTATCACGATATTATGCTGACCGTAGGTCTCCCAGATGGTCTTTATCCTATCCATTTCTCTCATAAGAGAAACGGCTCTGTCCATCGAATCTATCTCCACGTTCATACCGACGATTATGAAGGTGAATACCATCTTCTCCAAATCCGGTATTCCGAGCATTTTTTCCTTTAGATAACCTTCTTCCTGCAGAGACTTAATCCTCCTGTAGACGGTGAAAAGCGGCGGTATGATAATCGCCATCACTCGGCCGGAGGAACCTTCGGTGGAATGCTGAAAGCCGCTGGAGTCGGAGACCCTCCGGGAGCCTTCAAGAGATGGGCATCCCGATACTGATATCCGCTTGGTTGATAGCGGGACTTATCAGGATCGCTCAAGGTTCCGGTACCGTTGCTTTACTGACCGGTTCTTCGATAATGGCACCATTCGCTTCGGGACTGGGCGTGCATCCGGTCTATCTAGTGATGGCTATAGGTACTGGCGGCATGATGTTCTCGTGGTTCAACGACAGCGGTTTCTGGATAATCAACAGAGTCGCCGGTCTTAATAACATGGAGACCTTCAAGTGCTGGTCAGCGGTGAACACGGTGATGTCGATAGTGGGAATAACGTTCACGCTGATAATGGCAGCTATCTTCCCGATGGCGTAAAAACCCTTATCCCTCTCTCTTTTCTTTTTTCGATCTTTCGGGATTTTCGATAAGATTTATTTAGTTCAGCGACGATTCAAGAACCATGTTACAAATGTTTCCTACCGCTGGTTTAGGAGCCGCGATATGCTTTGGCCTTATAATACTGATCGTGGTGATCATGGTCATAGCCTTTTTCTTCAAGATGCTTATCGAATTTTTACCCGCGACTATATTGGCAGTGTTGACTTACTTGATGACCGATCGTTTATTCCTCGCGGTGATAGTCTTCTTAGCGGTTGCCTTTCTACTTTCGCTGATAGATAAGATAAAATAATACCTATATAAAAAATCATTCGAACGGCGCAGTGATCAATACTAGAACGGGAAATATTTCAAGACGGCCGGCCCACATCTCTATGATCAGCACTATCTTTTGATGAGCGGGCATACTAGCTCCGGTGATTCCCACGCTCAAGCCGACATTGCCTTCAGCGGAAGCTACTTCGAAAAGAGCGTCCGCGGTGGAGTATCCCCCATACATGAAGACCAAAGCCCCTCCTACGAGCACGACGAGATACAATACTGCGTAAGTCGCCACCTCCATGATCTCCTCGTGGCGATAAAATTTTCCGCCGACCTTTAATTTGTGGACTACGGATTCCGGGAGAAGCATCTTTCTTATTAACCATATCAATGCATAAAATAATACCACGACTCTTATCAGCTTCAGAGCTGAAGCTGTAGAGCCATAGCCTCCCCCGAAGATCATCAAGATGGTCAGGATAGTCTTCTGGAAATCGGTCCAGGTGCCGACGGGAGCAGTATTAAATCCCGTACCCGTGAGAGCGGTGATGACCTGAAATGACCCGTATCTCAGGGAATCGAAAGTGAAGCCGAGGGTCACAGCGAGAAGTAGCGTGGTGATGAGGATGATTATCAGTATGGCTTTGACTTCTATATTTTGGAAGAACTTTTTCACGTTGCCTATGAACAACTGATGGTGCATCGCGAAAGAGATACCTCCCAGAACCATAAACGGTATTATCGCCAGTTCCATGTAAAGGGCATTAGGATGAGCCGAGAGCCTGTAAGTCATTATACTGAAATTTCTTACGGAAAATCCGCCGGTAGCTAGTGCCGTCATGGAATGATTTATTGAATCGAAAAGAGGCATACCTATAAAGTACAATATAATCGCTAAAAGTGCAGTATAGCCTGCGTAGATCGCCCAGATCCTCCTGGTGGTCTTCACCACGCTGGGCACCAACCTGTGGCTTCTACCCTCGGCGAGATAGAGCCGGTGAGCTACGGTTCCGCTTCTCACCACCAAAACGCTGAGGAATAGTAATATTACGCCGACTCCGCCCACCCACTGTATCAGTGAGCGCCAGAAAAGTATCGCGTAAGGTAATCCCTCCACTCTCATCCCGTACATGGTCAATCCCGTTGCGGTCCATCCCGACATCGACTCGAAGACAGCGTTTATTATGGTAAGACCTGTATCTGGACCGAAATAATATCGAGCCAATATGAAGGGAACGCCGCCTATAATCCCATAGAGGAGCCAAACCAATGCGGAGAGGGTGATCGCTGCACCCAGGTAAAGTTCGGTTTTTTCGAAAAGGATGAAGAGTATAAAACCGGCGATGGCAGAGAATACGCCTGGATAAACAAAGCAGAGGGCCAAAGTTTTTGAACCGTCGACGAAGAATGCGATGGCAGTCGGTATCGCAAACAAAACTCCTAAAACCATCAATAATATACCCAAGTAATAACTCACCGTAGCGAGTAGGCCGTACTCCTGAAAGTACGGATGGATCTTATTTTTCAGAGATTCGCTCTTTTCTTTTAGATTGACCCAAATTAGATTCCTTGTCACTTTAATACCTCTTTCGTTCAGTCTCTACTGCTAGGATGATACGTTTTACCAAAAAGACAAGACCTTATATTTTATTTTCTCTTTAGATTTGATGGATTCAAGTCATTAATCGGTTTCTACTCGTCTCTTTTTCAATCAAATCTCTTGAGGATAATCCATAAATAGGGCAGATGATATTTTTGAAGCGAACTCGAGTCAACATGGAGATCATAGATATGGCCGGAAATATGAACAATAGGATCATCACGTTATCAATTATTTTCTTCATAATAGGATTTGCTGTAACGCCGGGTTTCTCTTCTGCTCAGATACACGACGACTGGAAGAAAACTTACGGTGGGCCTTCAGACGATGTCGGGAGATCGGTATTGTTCACCGATGACGGCGGTCTGATCATAGCAGGTTACACTCATTCCTTTGGAACTGGGAAACTGAGCAATATCCACATAGTAAAAACGAACAAGAACGGATTTACTGAATGGAGGAGGACTTACGGGGGAGAATATGACGACCAGGCCGAAGAAATAATAAAAACCGAAGATGGAGGATATCTGGTAGCGGGATCCAGCGAGTCTTACCAAGGAAAGGCGCAAAACGATTTTTACATGCTCAAACTCGATTCAGACGGAAAAAAACAGTGGGAAAACGGCTTCGGCGGGAATTACAGGGAGGAGTGCTATTCGGTTGTTCAAACTGAAGATAACGGTTATCTTCTAGTTGGACAGACCGTAACTTTCGGAAAAAGAGGAAAAGATTTTTGGGCGGTGAAAACTGACGATGAGGGAAACGAGTTGTGGAGACGAACCTACGGGGGAGACGGAGGCGATGTGGCAAGATCAGTAACTAAAACGGAAGATGGCAATTACCTCATAGCCGGTAGCACGAACTCTTTCGGCGACCCGGGCTGGGGAGCTTATCTTGTCAAAATAGACGGATCGGGAGACGTTATCTGGAACCGGACCGCCGGTGGTAATTTCAATGATCAAGTTTATGACATCACACAGGTGGAAGACGGTTACGTCTACGTCGGAAGTACCACATCCTACGGAGCGGGAGAGGAATCGTTTTGGATGGTCAAAACCGATCTCGAAGGTTACGAGGAGTGGAACTATTCTTCCGACGGGAACTTCGACGAGGTGGCTTATGCTGTTGAAGAGAGCAAGGTAGGAAGCTACGTGATGACCGGATACACTTCCTCCTACGGCAAAGCTGGGAGGAATTTTTGGGTGGTGGAGATCAGCGAGGATGGAGAAGAGATGCATAAAAGGACTTTCGGGTCCGGGGGTGACGAGGAAGCCTACGATATAGACATCTCGGAAGAGGACGAGTTCGCTCTAGCCGGTTACACTTCCTCTTACGGCGCCGGAGGAGAAGACTTCTGGGTTGTAAAAACTGGAAGAAAAAGGAGTATACCCATCACGTGGGTGGTCGTCGGAGTCGTAGGCATAATCTCTTTGATAGTCGTTGGGAATTGGCTGAATAAAAGATATAGATTCTGGTAAAACTTCAATGAAGAATCCTTATTTCGTCGTTATTCCCCCTCTCACGTATCTTATTAAATAGAGTAAAGGCAAGATCTCTATCCTGCCCAGCCACATATTTATGCAGAGCAGAACTTTGAGGAACGGATGTAGGGAGATACTCGTCAATCCGGATGACAGTCCGACTGTTCCCACGGCGCTAGACACTTCGTAGAAGGAGCGGAGGATCGGATGTCCGAACACGGTGAAAATGAGAAAAGTGAAAAAGAGTATGAGCAGGTACATGGTGATCAGAGTGAAGATGTGGTTGAGTTCTTCGTCATCGATATATTTTTCTTCCAAATGATTATATTTCTTGTGTATGACGAAACTGTCGGGGAGGATCATCGCCTCGGTTCGCCATATTATGGATTTCACCATGAGTCCTACCCTGAAGGCTTTCAATCCTCCACCTGTCGACGAGGAGTTCGCTCCCATTATCATCGATAATATGACAAAAATAAGAGCTAGAGGGGCCCACTGCAAAAAGACCGCCGAAGCGGGAACCGTGCTCCATCCAGTGGTGGTCAGTGCCGAGGTGATCATGAAAATTATGTCTAAAGGATGAGAATAACTTGCGCTCCTCATCGCGAACCAAATCAATAGTACACTGATGAAGAACAATAGACCGGTCCAGAAAACTTTGGTCTCGATATCCTGCAAATATCGTTTCAATTTGCCGGTGAGCAGATAGTAAACGAGAACGAAATTCGTACTGCCCAGGATCATTATCGGCAGCGCGACTATTTCCGTAAGAGATGATCCGAAAGCGCCCAAGCTGCCCCCTCTGGTGGAGAATCCGCCCGTGCTCAGACCCGCCATCGCATGGTTGAGCGCGTGGAACCAATTCAAGCCGGAGACGTAGAAGAGAAGGGTTGAAACGACCAACAAGCCCGCGTACATACCTGCGATTATCTTGATGGTGTTGTTCAAAGATGGGACTATCCTGTATTTTCTACCCGCCGCCACAGCTAACTCGGAAGTGTACTCCCAATCTCTCAGGGGCACCAAAACGACAATACCCATCGCGATTATACCGAACCCGCCGGCGAACTGCATGAGATGTCTCCAGAAATTTATCGAGTGTAGGAAGACGTCGGCGTTACCTCCTATCGTCGTTAAACCGGTTGTGGTCCATCCCGAGATAGCTTCAAAAAACGCATCGAGGTAAGTTGGAGCTATGCCCATGGAATAAAAAGGGTAAGCGGAGGGTAAAGAGACCAACGGCCAGCCCAAAACCACCAACCCTATGGCGTGTTTTCTTTCGAATTCCGTGTTTTTTGGGACAAAACTGAAGATCGTGCCGACAACCGCAGATATCGCCGCCGGCCAGAGGAAAGAGGAGTAAACACTGCTCTCTCCATAAAAATAGGCCATCAGTATGGGCAGAAGAAGGAGGATCGAAACTATAAAGAAGAGTACTCTAAATTCCCTTAGAAGTAGCAGATAGTCGTCCTTGTCATATCTCCATTTCACGGTATCCTCCTAGCCGGGTAAATAAATATTTAAGGTGTAGAATCCGAGGGAAGAATTCAAAGCACGCCGAATCGCTTCTTTTTTTGGAACTCTTTCTTCACCTGTTTGACTTTGTTAGTTCTAGCCAACACGGTTACGATATCGTCCGGTTTTATCTGAGTTTCTCCATCGGGTATCACCGAATTTTCGCCTCTCATTATATCTACTATTATCACGCCTTTTGGAAGGCCCGCGTGCTTAATCTTTTTGTTCGCTATCGGAGCTTCTCTCGTAACTTTGAACTCCAAGAGTTCCGCGTCTTGCTCCCCCACTGTCAATATGGTCCTAGCGTTCCCTATGTTGTTCTTTATCTGCATGGCGCTGGCTCTTGTAGTGCTGACCGTATTCTCGATCCCTAAACTGGAGAAAACGCCCTCGTTTTTGGGTTGATTCACTCTTCCTATGACCTTCGGGACTTTGAAAATTTTCTTTGCTAGCTGACAGGCGATGAGATTGGATTTGTCGTCACCGGTCACCGCGACCAAAACGTCGGCTTTGTTCAGACCAGCATCTTTCAAGTAGTCGAGATCAGTCCCGTCTCCCTCGATTATGAGAGCGTCGAACTCTTTGGAGAGACGTTCGGCCAACCGATCGTCTTTTTCCATCAACACGACGTCGTGCCCTTCGGGGAGTAGTAACTTGGCTAGGTCTTTGCCGACTCTACCTCCTCCTATTATTACGACATACATGAGCAGTACCAAGTATCAAATTGTCCACTATTATTTTAGCATTTTGCAATTCAACGGTTTATTACATGTTTCATCAGCCCTAAATCGGGATCTTTAGGAAAAATATTTTTTATACGGTAACAATATCGTGAAACGATGGCATCGGTAGACGACTTGATCAAACAGTTGGGCAGCTTCTGGAAATCTAAGAGAGAGGATGCCATCGACGAGTTGGTCGAGAAAGGTGTCGAATCTCCCAAAGAAGTTGTGCCGGCTTTGATAGGAGCTCTAGGCCACGATAAAGATAGGATAAGAGATAACGCTCAAATTGCTTATGACAGATTATCCAACCGGATAGACGTGGTGCCGATAATACTGAGGAGCCTCGGCGAAGGCGAGTTCCTCTCTAAAGGTTCTGCACCAACCGCGGGGGTCGGCGGCGTCGCTGTCGGAAAGTTGGACGGCAAGGACGTGATCGTCGCCGGATCGTTGGATACCAACGTTTACGTCATGGATACCATGGGCACTCAGCTTTGGAGAGGGCAAGAGCCCGAGACCGAAGTGAGAGGAGTCGCGGTAGGTAAACTCCGAGGTAAAGAAGTGGTCGTTGGAGGGGGTCTAAATATCTATGTTTGGGATAAGAACGCCAACCTTCTCTGGAAATCTCAGGAACCGACACAGCCTATAAACGGGGTCGCTATCGGAAAGTTAGGGGGTGTAGAGGTCGTTGCTGCGGCTTCCGCCGATTCAAATGTTTACGTATGGGACTCGTATGGAAAACTATTATGGGCGGTAACTGAGCCGGAAGAAGACGTCAACGGAGTGGATATAGGACAGATCGCAGGTTATCAGGTCGTCGTTGCGGGATCTTCCGATTACAACGTGTATATGTGGGACGCATACGGTAGGTTGATATGGACCGGTGAAGATCCGTTCAGAGAGGTCTTTGGCGTTACCATAGGCAAGTTGGGTGGTCGAGAAGTGGTCGTCGCGGGTTCCGCTGACGGCAGAGTGTACGTGTGGGACGAGTCCGGCAATATCATGTGGGTTGGAGAAGAGCCTAGTTCTTCCGTAGGAGGCGTCGCAGTCGGCAGGATAAAAGGTAGAGACGTTGTCGTGGCTGAGGCCGAGAGTGGAGAAGTCTATGTTTGGGATAAGAATGGAAAACTTCTCTGATCGTTCAAGGGAAAACTTATTTTACTATTAGCATAAATGCTTTTATATCATCTTGAATAAGCGGATAATATGAAGACTTACAGTGGTCCTTTCCTTGCTGAGGAAGGTTTCATCCAAGCCGAAATAAAGATTGTAGATGGGGAGATTCAAAATTTCGAGAGAGGAGGGGAAGGAGGAGAAGAATCTATAATAATACCCACCTTTTACAATTCTCATACACATCTTGCGGATTCGGTTGTCAAGGAAGCCCCGACCGGAACGATTGAAGAGATCGTGGGTCCGGGCGGCCTGAAGGAAGATAAACTTTCATCTTCGACTGAAAAAGAGTTGGTAGATTCTATGAGGACGTACCTCGAAGAGATGGCCCGGAAAGGGGTAAAAAATTTCATAGATTTTAGAGAGGAAGGTGTAGAGGGACTGAAACTACTCAAACGTTCGATCGATTCTATGGAAGAGGAAGTTATACCTAATATAATGGCCCGTCCCAAAGAAAGGAAATATGATAGTTGGGAGCTGAACAAACTCCTGTCTATGGCCGACGGGATAGGTTTGAGTGCCTACCGGGACTGGGATGTGACTCAGATATCGAAAGTAGCGGATGCCGTGAGAAGTGAAGGGAAACCTCTAGCTCTTCACTGTTCTGAAGACGTCAGAGAACCGATCGAAAAAGTATTGAGTCTTAACGTTCATCATCTGGTTCACATGATCGAAGCCGAAGACGAGGATCTCGAAAAGTGTGCCGAAGAAGACGTTCCTGTAGTGCTCTGCCCTAGGTCGAACATGTTTTTCGGAAAGATACCAGATATACCTAAAATGTTGGAACACGGCTTGACTTTATCTTTGGGAACGGACAATGCCATGATAACCAACGGAGATATGTTCAGGGAGATGGAGACCGCCTACAGGGTCTCGATGATGAAAGGGCAGGTATCACCTTTAGATATATTGATGATGACTACATGGAATCCAAGAAAAACTCTCGATCACTCATCTTTTGGAAAAAGTGTAGATCACTATCTGATATTGGAATACAGAGAGGGTGACCCCGCTTATAATATCGTGATAAATTCATTTTCAGAGGATATAAAACAAACGGTGAAGTGGAAAAATGGAAGATTATAATAGGATAATAATACCGACGGACGGATCAGAAGAGAACGAGAAGATAGTCAAGCGTGGACTTTCTTTAGCCAGGATGCTAGGCACGGGCGTAAAAGTGTTATTCGTCCTGGATACTGGAAGTCTATCGGGCCTTCCTCCGGACGAGATGATAACGACGCTAGAAGGTCAGATGGAATCTAAAGCGAGCGAAATAATGGACGATATAGAAGAGCGTGCTAAAGATAAAGGGATAGATTTCGAAAGGAGCATGCAGAAAGGTACACCGTCCGATATAATAATATCAGAGTCTAAAGAAGGAGATATAATCGTCATGGGACATCACACGAGATCCGGTCTGTCAAGGCTTATAACGGGCAGTACAGCACAAAAAGTTATTAGGAAGGCCCCTTGTCCTGTGATGGTAATCAGATTGGAGGATGAATGAGTATGACCGAAGAGAAAAAAGTCAAAGATTATATGACCGAAGATCCGATCTTAGCTGAGCTCCCGGGCACCAGAACAGAAGTGATAAACAAAATGGTAGATCATCAACTGACAGGTTTACCGGTAGTGAAAGACGGAGAGTTGGAAGGTCTTGTCACAAGAATAGACTTTTTCAAAAACCCAAACGAAGACCAACTAGCTCTTCTTTACAGAAAAGATCAGCCGGAGATATCCTCGACTGCGGATATAGAAGAAGCGGCGAAGATGTTCATAGAGCACGATACGCATTATCTCCCGGTAAAAGATGAGAACAACTCCTGCGTAGGAATACTGACGACCGCAGACATGCTTCCTTATATAGAAGATCAAAATATCAAGACCCCGGTGAATGAGATACAGGGTAGAGATTGTATTCCACTTTATGAGAAAACACCTATAAAGGTAGCTCTCCAGACCATGTCTCTCACGAGGATATACGCCTTCCCGGTGGTGGACGAGAAAACTGTTTTGACCGGTATAATCACGGACAGAGATCTGTTCAATCTTACCGAGATCGAGGGCGAGATAGAAAAATCCGATCTTGGATTGGAAGATGATGAAGACAGCTGGTCTTGGCAGGGTTTGAAGAACGTTATGAAGCTGTACTATGAGGAATCCAAGATAGAACTGCCCGACATCCTAGTTGAAGATGCTATGGTGGAGGAGCCACTTTCAGTTTACGATCAAACTGAAGTTTCGAAAGCTGCCGAGATGATGAGAGAGAACGACTTTGGACAACTGCCAATCGTAGATGAGATGGACAATCTTGAATCCATGCTCTACGAGCTGGAACTTATCGAGTGTCTGGTCTGAGGAGATACATATGGTAGAGAGAGAGGAACTCGTATCGATGTGCAAGAGAAGAGGATTTATATGGCAGTCCGGCGAGATATACGGCGGAGAAGCCGGTTTTTATGATTATGGTCATCTAGGAACTAAAATATTGGACAGCTGGAAACGAGAGTGGAAAGAATTTTTCCTAGGTTTGGATCGTAACTATCATCTGATCCACACCAATAATATAATGCCACACAGAGTTATGAAAGCTTCGGGTCACGTCGATCATTTTTCGGATATCATGATCCAGTGTGAAAGCTGTGATTCCTATTTTAGAGGAGATACGCTTATAGAGGAAGAGATCGACGAGAACGCCGAATGGATGGGAAAAGAAGATATCAAGGAAAAGATAGAGGAACTGAAGCTTTCCTGTCCTGACTGCGATGGAAACTTTTCGGAGCCGGAAGATTTCAACATGATGTTCAAAGTCTCCTTAGGTCCTACCGGACAGAAGAGTGGATTTTTGAGACCTGAAACTGCTCAAGGGACTTATATCAATTTCAGAAGAGAATTCAGGGCTCTCAGAAAAAAGATGCCGATGGGTCTGGGTACTATCGGTTCCGCTTTCCGAAACGAGATCTCGCCCAGGCAGGTAGTTTTCAGAAAAAGAGAATTCCTTCAAGCTGAGCTGCAGATATTTTTCCTGCCGGATGAGCACGAGGAGAAGTTCGAGAAGAAATATGATAAAATAAAAGAGAAAAAAGTCAGGGTGATGAGAGAAGAATGGGATAAGGCTCAAGAGGTATCACTTGAGAAAATCGAGGACCTTCCTCCGTTCTATCTTTACCACCTTGGAAAGATGTACGAGTTCTACACCGACATAATGGAGTTGGAACCCGAAGAAATAAGATTTAGAGAGTTGTCGGAGGACGAAAAGGCATTCTACAACAGGATCCATTTTGACCTTGAAGTGGATTTCGATACATTGAACGGCTGGAAAGAAGTATCGGGTCTGCATTACCGGTCAGACTATGACCTGAAAAAGCATCAGGAAGAATCCAATCAGAACCTTTCCGTACCGACCGACGACGGGAAAAAGGTACCGCATGTAATAGAGCTCAGCTTCGGTATCGATAGGAACATATGGTCGCTGCTGGATAAAGGCCACAGTCAAGGGGACAGAGAATGGCTGGATCTTCCTAAAAAGCTGACACCTCGACAGGTCGCGGTATTCCCGTTGGTCAGGAAGGACGGCTTACCCGAAAAATCTAAGGAAGTATTCGAAAGACTTAAGCCCGATTTCAGAGTTTCTTGGGAGAAAAGTGGATCTATAGGGAAAAGATACGCTAGAAACGACGAAGTAGGGACCCGCTATTGTTTGACCGTGGATTACGACACGTTAGAAGAAGATACGTTGACCATAAGGGATATAGAAAGCACCGATCAGATAAGAGTGGATATAGAAGAGATGAACAGCATCCTGAAAAATCTGATCAGCGGTAGAAAAGAGTTTGAAGATTATTTACAGGAGGATTAGGAAGATTCCTTCTCCTTAATCGATTCCAGTTCACTTATAACGTTCCATATCAGGGTTCTTCCATGTAGTGGTATATTAGGGTCGTCTGCTAGGTCTTCTAGCTTAAAAATCGAGGATGCGATCCTCACGTCCAACTCGTCGTTTGATTCTAACAACATCTCTCTGCATTCATCTGCACCCTCTCTGATATTTCTAGGTATAGAATTATCCTCTTTTATCTCGTCCATCATCTCACATACGTCTTTTAGTTCTTCATCCACATTAACCATCGTTTCCACCTCTGTTCAATTTATATTTAACCGCACTCGGTTATAATATTCAAAGCCTATATGCGGTGTCAATCAAGAATCCTCAGCGGCACTATATTCTTTACGTTAGTTATGTGATAAATAAACCTTTTGTCGTAAAGTATTTTATTCGCCTAGAAAGGATTGCATTTCTTGTGCATTAGTCCGATCATTTTTAGTACTTGCTAGTTATTTTTCAATCAGACCTTATAGATATGCTCGGTCAAAGATGAGATCATATGTGAATCCAATAGCCGACGGATTTATAAAGACCTAGATGGTACGATACCTAACCTAAAAAGCGAATGGAAAAATCAAAAAACAAGGTATCTATGTAGAAATTCAAACATATAACGAAGTCGCCCTTTCGCTTTCAGGAAGAGATTCTCACACAACAATAATGATTTCTGCATGATGGCGACTTTCACCCCTTAAAAGGATAAAGAGGTATAAACATGAACGAGGCAGTCATAGTTTCCGGAGTTAGAACCCCTCAAGGAAAGTTTGGCGGAGCGTTGAGTGATCTAACAGCCGCAGAATTGGGAAGTGTCACCATTAAAGGATTGATGAGAGATGCCGGTATAAGGCCTATCATATCTGAGAAGACTAAAAGTTTCAGACCTGAAAAATTTAAGAGCGTGGATAAAGCGCCTGTAGAGGAAGACTACCATGATTGGGATGAAGACCTTCAGGGCATAGAGATCGACGAAGTGATCATGGGTAATGTTCTGCAGGGAGGTCAAGGTCAGAATCCGGCTCGTCAGGCCAGTATAATGGGCGGCATACCCAGAGAAGTTCCTGCGCACACTGTCAATAAGGTCTGCGGTTCTGGGATGAAATCGGTTACCCAGGCAGCTTCTGTCATAGAGAACGGGGAAAGCGAGGCTGTAATAGCAGGAGGTATAGAGAGCATGAGCAACGCCCCTTATGTGCTTCCCAAAGCCAGATGGGGTTACCGTATGAATTTAGATGGTAGTGCTGAGATGAAGGACATGATGGTATGGGACGGACTTTACGAGATATTCTATGACTGTCACATGGGAGTAACTGCGGAAAATCTAGCGGAAGCCTATGATATCTCTAGAGAAGAGCAGGAAAGATTGAGTGTCGAAAGTCAGAATAGGGCAGTAAGGGCTGTAGAAGAAGGTGTGTTTCAAGATGAAATCGTTCCTGTAGAGAAGAAGGACGAAGTTGTAGAGAAGGATGAGATGCCGAGAGAAACGAGTTTAGAGGTCGTCAAAGGTCTGCCGCCTGCTTTCAAAAAAGACGGTACCGTAACAGCGGCGACCTCAGCCGGTATATCCGACGGAGCGGCAGCTGTGTTAGTGACTTCTAGAGAATTCGCCGAAGAGAATGGTCTAGATATAATGGCTTCTATCGAAGGATTCGCCAGCGGAGCGGTAGATCCTCAGCATATGGGACTAGGACCCGTATCCGCAAGCAAGAGACTGTTTGATAAATTGGATTATAATGAAGAAGATGTAGATCTGATAGAGGAGAATGAAGCCTTCGCAGCTCAAGTTCTCGCATGCATGGAAGAGATGGACATTCCCAGATATGGAGTCGACATGACCGAGAAAGGTGGAGAGAACGTCAATCCGCACGGTTCCGGAATATCTTTAGGGCATCCTATCGGAGTTTCTGGAACAAGGATCATGGTCACTCTTCTTCATGAGATGAGAAGGGAAAAACACGATCTGGGACTGAGCACTCTCTGTATAGGCGGTGGTATGGGTATGTCAACTCTTTTAAGAAGGTAAAAAAGAGGGGGTGTATAAGCCCCCTTAACGAACCCCTTATTAGATGCTAGATAAACCTCGGAGTATTCCCCGACAGGTCATTCATCATAATGCGTATCGCAGCCAAATTTATGATAGACTTCTTTCCAGCTATAGTGAGCGTCTTCTTCTTTCATGCTCATCACATTACAAACAAAACGGTTATTATATAAAAGAATCAACACCGGGGAGGGGTGAGTGAAAGTGGCTTTAGAAGGGAGCAAAAATATTATAAATATTAGAAAAACTTAATGATGGGCTCGGTTGCTTAGAAATATGAAGATGTACTCGGGGATAGATCTTTCAGCTAAGGAGGAAAATCCGACCGGGATCTGTATCTTCAACGATGAGATCGAAGTTTTTACCGTATTTACGGACAAAGATATCATAGCCGAAATGAAAGATCAAAAGGTTGTCGCTGTAGACGCACCGTTGACGGAAACCGAAAAAGCTTTCAGAGATGCCGAAAGAGAAATGATGAAGGAATTCGGTCCGATGCTCCCTATAAACACGCCCGGTATGAAAAAACTGTCTGAAAGGGCCCTAGAGATAAAAGATGAACTGAAATGCGAAGTCATAGAGACCTATCCTAGGGCGGTAGAGAAGTCTTTGAACATCGATAAGAGTGACCTCAGTCTTGATTTTTCCAACGAGCACGAGTATGATGCTTACCTGTCAGCTTTGACCGCTAGAGCTTTTGATATAGGAGATGCTATAAGATTCGGTCAAGATTCAGAGTTCATTTATATACCCTCTACGGAGACCTCTAGATAATTATAGAAAATTTTATTTAGTCTTAAATTATTTTTTAGTTGTAGGGGTTAGATTAGTTATGGAAGGTAAAGATCATCGAGAAATGAAATCATCCGAGATTGATATATATCAGGTAGACGCATTCACTGATAGACCGTTCGGTGGAAATCCTGCGGCCGTCTGTTTATTGAGAGAGGAATTGGATGACTCGAAGATGAAGTCCATTGCTGCGGAGATGAATCTATCTGAAACCGCATTCGTTGAACCTTTAGAGGAGAAATCTTTCAAAGGATCCAAGAGATTTTCACTCAGGTGGTTCACGCCTGAAGTCGAAGTCCCGTTATGCGGTCACGCGACTCTAGCTACCGCTTGGACACTGTTTGAAGAGGTTGGAAACGAGAGGGATGAGATCACTTTTAGTACAAAAAGCGGTAGTTTAAAAGCGGAGAAGAGAGAGGGAATAGTTCTAAGCTTTCCTACGGATATGCCTGTGGATGAAGAACCTTCTAAGGAGATATTGGAGTCGCTAGGGGTAGTAGAATATGAAGATTATCGCTATTCAGAAAAAACGAATAACGTAATGATCTCTCTGTCTTCAGAGGAGAAGGTTGAGGAGTTAGAACCTGATTTTTCAAAGCTGGGTTCGATAGATACCGATATACAAGGTATCATAGTTACCGCGAAAGGAGAAGATGAGTATGACTTCGTATCTCGATATTTCGCTCCCTGGGTCGGTATAGACGAAGATCCGGTGACCGGCTCAGCTCATACTGTTTTAGCTCCTTACTGGTCTAGATTATTGGACAAAAATGAGATGAAAGCCTATCAGGCCTCTGATAGAGGTGGAAAGTTAACGGTCAAGTTGAAAAACGATAGGACCGAATTAGAAGGTAAAGCAGTTACTGTTCTAGAAGGCAAATTGAAGATTTGAGAAGGTGAAGTATTTGAATTATAATAATTATGAAGGAAAAGAACTGTCAGAAATAGGGATGGGTTGTTATGCCTTGGGAGGGGCTTACGGTTCCGTGAACTCAAAAAGATACAAAGAAGTCTTGGAAAGAGCTTACGACCTGGGCGTGAACTTGTTCGACACAGCCGACACCTACGGACCGAAGGCAGAGGAGATCTTGGGTGAAACTGTCAGTCCATTCAGAGAAGAGATCAACATATCAACGAAGGTCGGGATAAAAGAGGGATATGAAGCGGATCTATCTTATGATAGCGTTGTATCTGCATGTGAAGAAAGTTTAGAACGGTTGGATACAAGCTATATCGATTTCTATTTCGTTCATTTCGATGATCCCGATACCCCAGTAAAAGAGACTGTAAATGCTTTGGAAGACCTTAAGATGAATGGTAAGATCGATGATTACGGTCTAAGTCATCTTCCTATCGAAAGAGTAAAAGAATATGTGGAGAAAGGCGATATCACGATATCGATGTTGGAGTTGAGTGCAGTCGCTAGAGATTCGAAAAGGGAGCTATTACCGTTTTATAAGAAGAAGGATATCG
>CAZPCW010000043.1:0-19485 GCA_964585175.1 uncultured Thermoplasmata archaeon | reverse complement strand
CAAGCCCTGGAGAGAAGAACTGCTCACCTTCGATATCTGGGATTACGATTTCGAATTGACCGAGGTGAATAGGAGAGAGGCGTCATGTGAAACATGTGGGGAAAGGGATTTTGAGTTTTTGGAGAAGGATGAAGATACTATCACGGAATTGTGCGGTAGAGAATCCGTACAGGTCACTCCCGCGGAAAAGGAAAAGTTGGATCTCGAAAAATTTAAAGACAGATATCCCGATTCGAAAAAGATGGGTGAACAGATGATCAGGCTTCCTCTTGAAGACTATACGATCAATATATTTGAAGACGGAAGAGCTATCATCGAGGGAACAGAGGAGAGCAAAAAGGCTCGAAGTTTGTATTCACAGTATATAGGAAAATAAAGCTACAAGCTCACTTTTTCAAATTTTATACCTTTCAGCAGTTCTTCGATTTTCAACAGACTTTCTTCTTCCTCTATCTCTCCTGTCTCGCTGCTCACTCTGGGTTCTTCGGGATCCACCATACAGCATATAGTGGGCTGAGTGGATATCTCGAAAGTACCTATCTCCTTCGCGATATCGATAACTTCCGTCTTATCTAAACCTATCAGAGGTCTGTGTATCGGCATGTTCATCCCCTCGTCAAGACTGGATAGATTACTCAAGGTCTGAGATGCCACTTGTCCTAAGGATTCACCGGTCGTCAACGCTTCCGCGTCGATCCGGTCAGCCAGTTTCTTCCCAGCTCTGTACATCATCCTCCTGCATAGAAGACATCGAAAATGCTTGTTCCCTTCAGAACTGATCTGTTTCTGAACATCACCGAAAGAACCCGAATAACAGTCCATATCGCCGTGTATATCTTTCAACTTGGCCGCTAATTCTTCGACCGTTTTGATAGTCTTTTCATCGGTGAAGGGCCTGTTATCAAGATAAAGCAAACTGACGTCAGCACCTACTTCCGCCATCAGGTGAGCCGCGACCGGAGAATCGATACCGCCTGAGAGAAGTACTATCATACTCTGTTCCATGATTGTTATCTCAGCAAAGCCTATGGATATAAATATATCGATTGATCACTTACCTTCCCTTGTTGATATCTCGAGCCGTGCTCCTAGCATCATGGACATTGAATATCCAAAATGTTAGATAAGACATTGAGAGGTAGAGGATTATGATCGAAAAAGATGAATGGTAGAAGGAATAAACAATAGGAGCAACTACTAGTGACGTCCTCCTCCACCCTAGAAGGGTGAGGCTTCCTACGGAGCCACTGACTCCTTGCACAAGCCCGAAAGTTGCATTCCGCTCGCCGACTTTTGTTTTACCCAAACACAGAGGTCGGGTCGTCGCTTCCAGCTCAGGGGGCCGCGCCACAACACCATGTCAATTCATGATCGGCCCCTGCCTGCAAAAGCGGTCTTCTCAAACTTTCTGCAGGCCCGTGTTTGGAACCACTACCTAAAACATATATCTCCTGGTGTTTAAGTGTTTGTTGGAGGGATGAGTGAAAGTGTCATTCATCCCTACGGCAGAGCCGTAGGGTTTTCTGCCTTAACAAAAGTATAAGGCTACCATGAAAAACCCGAGCTCTTTTTTTACCCCCCCTATTATAGATTTGTTTGAGTCCTGGGATGAATAAAGAAGCCACTTCAGATAAGATAGTGCTTCTTTCCTTTTCCTTGATTTCACCCTTTATCGCATCACTGATCCTTGTACCACAGTTGGGACAGACATATACCGAGGTGTATATTTGTTAAATAGTCCTGGGATTTCATGACATCGGTTCCTTAAATAGAGGATATTGCTCAAGGCTCATATATTTTCTTCAAGCACAATTTTTATAAGTCCGCCCCTGTTAAGAAGTTGTAATTAACAGGAGTATAGGAATCACTCCGCAGAAAAGGCAAAAGATTTATAATGCAAATCTTTCTACCAGAAAAGGCTTAGAGAATATGACTAGGGAATATACCCGCTTCGAAAAGGCTAGGATAATCGGTGCTCGCTCCCTCCAGATCTCTATGGGAGCACCGACTATGTTGAAACAGACGGAAGACGGACCAATAGATCCGGTGGATATAGCTATAGAAGAGTTTGAAAGAGGGGTTATTCCCATAACCGTGATAAGAGAGGGAGAACAATGACCGATGAAGACGAAGAAGAAAATGAAATGTTGGTGCCTGAAGACACTTACCTGACGGCAGGAATACACATAGGAACGCAGCAGAAATCACAGGATATGGAACCTTTCATATTCAAAGTCAGAGACGACGGATTGTTTGTGCTGGATGTAGAGACGACTGAAGATAGGATAAAAACACTGGCGAAGTTCTTATCCAGATATCCTTCGAAGAGGATACTTTTGGTCTCGGCTCGTCAGTACGGTAAAAGACCTATAGAGAAGTTCTCAGATGTTATGGGAACCGCTAGTATAGCTGGTCGTTTTATTCCAGGTACGCTGACCAATCCTTCACTGGATCACTTTATCGAACCCGAGGTAGTTATAGTGGTCGATCCGTCTGCGGATAGACAGGCAGTGAAAGAAGCCGTTAACGTAGGCATACCGATCGTTGGATTGGTCGATACGAACAACAGATTGAAGAACATTGATTTCGCTCTACCGACTAACAACAAAGGTAGAAAATCGCTCGCACTGCTCTTCTGGTTGTTGGCGAGAGAGATGAAGTTATATCAAGGAGAGATAGACGAGAGAGACGAGTTCGATTACGAAGTGGAAGACTTCGAACAAACTCTATAGAATCAAAAACATTTGTATATCTTTTTTAAGATCTCTTTACTTTTTACAATCTTTTTTTTAAATATATATATCTAAAAAGAAAATCGGAGAAATTTAAAGAGGTTAAGAAATATTTTTAGACTCTTCTCTCAGTATAGCCTGATAGTCTCTAGATTTCTTGGAGCTCTTGTTTTCATACCGTATTTTTTGTAGATAGTACTGGCCAAGTTGGTAGCTTTACTTTCTTCGCCGTGGCTGACCAAAACTCGATTTGGATTGGGATTCATCTTGCTGATGTAGTGCAGTAACTGTATTCTATCGCTGTGACCTGAAAAACCTTCACATGTATGGATATCGAGATTCACAGGTATGTCTATCTTCTCACCTTTTTCCGTCATCGATATCTGGTCGTACTCTTTCTGTACTTTACTTCCCAGTGTACCTTCCGCCTGATATCCGACAAAGATCAGCGTCGATTCCGGATCGTCGGCCCAAGCTTTGAAGTACTCAAGCACGGGACCGCCGTTCATCATACCTGCGGTAGCCAAAACGATACCGGGTTCGTCACTGTCACATATCTCTCGTCGATCATCCATATTGCCCACTTGTTCGAACATTTCGGACAAGAAAGGATTCTTGTCTTCGTGGAATATCTTGTTTTTCAGTTTATTGTTTAAAAATTCTGGATAGGCGGTGTGTATGGCGGTCGCCTCCCATATCATCCCGTCTAAATAAACTGGAACTTTCGGGAGTTCGCCATTCTGCATCGCTTCTTCTATAACCAACATGACTTCCTGAGAACGTCCTACCGCGAACACGGGAATTATGACTTTGCCATTTTTGTTGTTAAGTGACTGGTCAAGTATGTCTTTCAGCTGTTCGACCGCGTCTTTTCTGCTGGGCTGTAGATCCTCGTATCCGCCATAAGTGGATTCTGTGACTACTGTTTCCACTCTAGGGAACTCGTTCACTGCCTGATTGAAGAGCCAGGTATCGTCGTACTTGATATCACCTGTGAAAGCCACGTTATAATCTCCGTCGCCTATATGCATGTGCGCTACAGCAGAACCTAGGATATGTCCGGCATTGTGAAGCGTGAGCCTTATATCGGGAGCTATATCAGTTGTCTCACCGTATTCTAATGGGAGCGTGCGCATCACCTGCTCTCTTACATGATTCGATTGATATGGAGGATCTCTTGCATCGCTGACACTCACCTTTATGTAATCCAATTGGAGAAGGGCCGAAAGGTCTCTCGTAGGAGCCGTACAGTAAACCGGTCCTTCGTAGCCGTACTTGTAAAGGGCCGGGATTATCCCGCTGTGATCTAGATGAGCGTGAGTCAAAACTACACCGTCTATTTCTTCTAGAGGTAAAAGCTCGGGAGCGTTCAAGAAGGGAGTTCCTTCGTCCGAGTCGCTGCTCGCAGAGGGATTGATCCCGCAATCGACCAGAACTTTACTATCTCTAGTCTGTAGTAAATGTGCGGATCGACCGACCTCTCTATAACCGCCTAAAGCTGTGACCCTAGCAAAGGTCTCTCCGTCGCGGGTATCCCTATTTATCTTCCTCCCCACATCGTTCAAAAATTTCTTTCTCTTGTCCCTGACCTTTCTCAAAAATTCTCGCGTATCTTTTATGGTCTTGGATTTGATCGGCGGAGTTCTGATCACGTCTACCGCCCAGCCGGTCTCTCTCTTGATCTCGTTGAGCAGTTTACCGTCTTTTCCGATAGCTATACCGGGGGCTTTAGCTTCTATTGTGATCTCGCCGATATCTTCTTTGAAGTACGTATCGGTTATCTCCGCTTCGTCGGGGACGACCTCTTTAATCTTCTCTTCAGCTTTTTCTGGGTCATCTAAAAGTGAAGGATCCGGTCTAACAGTAACTCTTCTTTTGAGTCTCTCCGCTAATTTTTTGACCGTTTCAGCATCTTCGGTAAATTTGTCTATATCTTTGGTGTAGATGACGATTACCGGTCCCTCGAACTGTATATCGGTTATTCGTGCACTGGTCGGCAGTACTTCCCTGACCGCTTCTTTTGCTTCTTCTAAAACGTCTTTAACACTCATGTGACTCACTTTTTTCTCTTTTTTATCTGTTATCTTCCCATTGTCTAATTGGATATCGTGAATTAAATAGGATTCATCTATATGTTGTAGAGGAATAAAGAATTATATATCAATTATAGAAAGGGATTTTAGGTTTTTACAGAGCCGGAAGGTTCTTCTTTTCTCTTACTTTGGAAGTGATCTTTTCGATCTTTTCTTCATCTAACCTTTCGAATCCTTCCTCTTCGGTGATTTTGGCTACATTGACACCGTCTCCGGAGGCTGAGTCTCGGCTGCTTGAAACTAGCAGTGAGAGAACAGCGAGTTCTATCCCTTCTTCTATATCCATGCCTTCTTCGTAATGATCTTCCAGAACCCCATAGACGAACTGAGAACCTGAACCTTCAGCCACGTATTTGTCGGCGATAGCGCCGCCCATGGCATCGATGGAGTAAACTTTTCCCGTACCGTCGGGATCGACTCCACCTAGCACTAAACCGACATAATAGGGCATTAACCTTCTACCCATCATTATATTTGATAGTAAAGTCGTAGTGGCTTCAACCGAGATAGTTTTGCTCCTTTTCAACTCGTAGAGTTCTACTTCGGAACTGAGGTAACGGGTCAATGCCTGACCGTCCCCGACTAACCCGGCTATATTTAATCCTATGTTATCGGTGATCTTGAACAATTTTTTAGTATCTTTGTGTGATATCATGTGTCCCTTGGTCGCTCTTTTTTCTGTAGCTAGTACTACGCCGTCTTCACAGACCAAGCCTAGTGTGGTCGTACCTTTATTGTTTTTATTTTTTTCATCCATACTTTCACTCTCAACCCAAATTATGAGATGATTCCAATCCAAATGTGGAATCAGATTTTTAAAATCCTTTTTCGCACCTTTTTCTAAACTTGCGCTCCTATTTAGTTGTTTCCATCTATATCATTTAAAAAGACAGATAATAAAGGGTTCTTACGCTACCGATATATCGACGGTCCCGTTTTCGTAGAAGAAACCTCGTCCTGCTCTTCTTTTTTCACTCCGCCGAGTGACTGGAAGTGCATCGTAGCTCTCATACCCAGATTAACCACGTACTGTATGGTATCGAAGAAAACCCCTTTCTTTATTTCTTCTTGATAAAGATGTCTTTTGATCACTATCGAATCCGGTAATCCGTTATCGTTTCTCTGAATATTGTAGATATTGGCGTCTTCGGCTAGTATCATCACGAGTCCTTTCTCGAATCCGGACCTCTGTTTGTCGTTCAATTTTTGCAGTACTTTTTTGTGCTCCTGGCTAACGTTGAGTTTGTAAACGACTTCCAACCTCTTTTCGTTTTTCTCCGGATTACCCAGGAGTACCATCCTCTCTCCGTGTTTCAACTGGACTAACCAGTTCAGTCCCGATTGTTCGGTGACTTCGTATTCCCTGCCGTCTTCGTCCAACCATTCTAGTAACTGTTCTTTCATGGATAGAGATTACAAAACTATGGGTTTATGTATTTTTGCACTAGATGAGAACTAGTTCCAATCCTTTCAATACGAAGAGAGGTACAACTATCATCAAGAAGTCGTCATCTACTTTCAGGGTTGGATATTCCGCAGCCACGGCGGTTACGGCTCCTACAGCCGAGAAAACGATAATGATAGGTAAAGAGAGATCTTTCAGAATAGTTAAAATCAAGACACTTAGAAGAGCCCACGTCAGAACGGGCACATAGGGATATAATTCCGGTTTTAATGCCTGCAACTCTCCTATCAACGGGTCTACAAGACCCATGCCTAGAAGGCACAGAACAGCCAAATACATGGGGAAGAAAAGTAAAGTGATAGCTGCGGCGATCGAGGCCCACGCGTAAGACGCGACTCTCCTTTTCTCATAATCTCTCATCCCGTAGACGTGAAATCCGAAGTAAAGTCTAAAAGCTTCAAAGCCTAGAACAAAGGTTAGAACGAGAACTAATAAAATATTTTTAGGATAGCCGAACAACGGATCAGGGATAAAATAGTAAACTAGAACTACCCATGTCATCGAATGGATTATCCTTCTGAACAGCTCCTCTTTTTCACTCATCAGAGTTCTCCTTGATGTTGTTCAGGATCTCTCCACGCCTTACCAATACGTCCAGGCAGTCTATAGCCCTCTTGGTACTTGGGTAAGCGGGTATACCCTCTTCGTAGAACTTCTTTCTCCACTTATCCCCTGTTCTATCTCCTATACAGGAAACGATAATGGGTTTATCGCCCTCGTGATACCATTTTGAGATCGATTCCACCATACCTTCGCCGACATAAGGGGACTGGAATAGAGCGTACAAAAATATCGCATCGATCTTATCTTCATCTTGAAGGATCTCTAAGACATCGTCTATCATCTCGTCGGTAACGTTAGCGGTGAGGTCTACGGGATTGTCGGGCGACGCTATCGGAAGTGTAGCTTCTTCCAATCTCTCTTTGATATCTTCAGAGAACTCGGGCATATTCAGCCCCAACCCGGGGTCCGAGTCCTCTATGTAATCAGATGCGATGACTCCAGTACCTCCAGCACTGCTGACCACAGCTATATTTTTGCCCTCAATAGGTGAATTCAATTCCAGTACTTCGGCGAAATCGGTGAGCTGTCTCTCGTCGTAAGCGGGGATTATCCCGGCCTGTTTGGATACGCCTTTGACCACTCTATCGGAGGTGGAAGCGAGAGACCCCGTATGAGACTGGGTAGCTTTTTGACCCACCTCGCTTCTACCGCCTTTCAGCATCACTATAGGTTTCTCCTCGATCGTTTCTCTAGCCTTTTCGTAAAGTTCTCTTCCCTCGGAAAGACTTTCGAGGTAAAGCGTTATAACGTCCGTTTCCTCGTCATCGGCGAAATAATCCAGTAATTCGACCTCGTCTATATCCAATCTATTTCCGATGCCTACGAATCCTGATAATCCGGTATCGTGAACGCACAAGCTTTCCATGAACGGGGTGGCCATGAATCCGCTTTGAGAGATGAAAGCTATACCTCCTTGGTCGGGTCTTTCCACCCGCTCTTCCGGTAGGAAAAAGGTGTCCAAGTCGGCTGGAGGTATAAGAACACCCATCGTATTCGGTCCCAATAGGCGGGTTTCGCTGCCCTCTATAGATTCCTTGATCTCTTTTTCCATCTCTTCACCTTTCGTTCCAGTTTCTCCGAATCCTCCAGAGACTAGGATTATCGCTCCGACTCCGAAATCGACGCAGTCTTTGACCGCTTGCACAGCATATTTTGAAGGTATAGCCAAGATGGCGAGATCGACTTCTCCAGGAACGTGCTCTATACTTTTGAAAAAGCCCTCTTCACCCTCGGCTTTCGGATTTATGGCATAGACTTCTCTTTGGGAGCTTTTGAGATTATCGAATATTATATTTCCCATCTTTTCCTCGTCGCTGAGAGAGGCGCCGAAAATAGCCACGCTGTCTGGATCCAGTAACTTATCTATATTTTTACCATCAACATTTCCGGATGAATTCAATATGACCACCTGATATGTATGAAGCGATTAAATCATCAAGTACCCATTAATGAAATTTTTTGTTTTTGGTCGAATTTTTTGACAATATATTTCATAGCTTTTGATATATAGTGGAACTCGTAACTTTTTAAACTAAGTTACGAGCTCCACAACTTCTTTTAGGAAAGTTCACTTTCCTAAGAGCGCAGGAAAGGAAAAGTATCTTTCCTGCTTATCTACTGGAATTTCGAAGGAAAATATCATTTTCCTTCTTACCACAGGAATTTCTAATTCCTGTTAGGTTCTTTGAAATTCCATCGACCGTAGGAATTTAAAATTCCTACTATAGTAGAAGTTGGAACTTTTTAAACTAAAGTTCCAACATCCACAGCTAGTAAAAGACATTAAAAAGTACAAAATGTCGTGTCTTTTACTATAAATAGGAATCCTAGATTCCTATACCTCTCAGAAAATCGAAGATTTTCTAAGTAAATGAGAATTTCTTCAAGAAATTCTTATACCATCGGGAATGTAATTCCCGAAATGAGTCAAAGACACTAATAAGTTCAAGATGTTGTGTCTTTGACTATAATCTATAAAACGGAAAAATCGATTTATAGTATACATGTGTTAAAACATCATAGTGAATCTCTCTGCTTACCGGCAGAGATGGTTTTTGACGGAAATCAGGGTGAGGATATGAAAAGCAGAGTTGATGAGTCAACCTCTAGATTATGTATTTGGAAAGTTGGAGGTCCTAGATGAATGAAGACAGCATAGCTGTCGTCGATCTCGATCGCTGTCGACCTGATAGGTGTAACTACGAATGCGTAAATTACTGTCCACCGAACAGATCCGGTGAAGAGTGTATCACACTGCGGGAGGAGGCCGAAGAAACGGAAAAACTGGCTGGAAAGCCGAAACAGGTCCGCATCTCTGAAAAGATCTGCCTCGGGGAAAAATGCGGTATCTGCGGTACTAAATGTCCCTTCGATGCCATAAGGATCGTAAACCTTCCGTCAGAGTTGGAGGAAGAACCTATCCATAGGTACGGAAAGAACGCCTTCAAACTGTACGGTCTTCCTGCCCCGGAAGCTGGAAAAGTGATCGGTGTCTTAGGAGAGAACGGTATCGGTAAGACGACAGCTATTAAGGTCTTATCGGGCGAGATCAGCCCTAATCTCGGTGATTATGAAGATCCGCCGAATCTTGAAAGAGCGATAGAAAGTTACCGCGGGACCGCTGTTCAGGACTTCATAGAAAAGTTGAAGGAGGAAAATGTAAAGGTGGCGCATAAACCCCAGTCCATAGATCGCATCCCTGATCGATTCGAGGGAAGGACGGGAGAACTTCTAGCCCAAGCTGATGAGAGAGGTGTGGTCGATGAGATTTTGGAACGGTTATCGTTGAAATGGATAAAAGATCAGCCGATCGATAGTCTATCAGGCGGTGAACTTCAAAGAGTGGCTATCACAGCTGCACTTTCGAGAGATGCCGACTTTTATTTCTTAGACGAAGTAACTCCTTACCTTGATATGGGAGAGAGGGTCTCTGCCGCTAGACTGATCCGTGAGTTCTCTGCGAAAGAAAGGTCGATACTCGTCGTAGAACACGATCTAGCGGTTTTAGATCTCATCGCGGATTCGCTCCACCTCGTGTACGGCGAGCCCGGTGCATACGGTGTGGTCACACCTCCCAAGTCAACTAAAAGTGCGATCAACCAATACCTAGAGGGTTATCTGAAAAGCGAGAACATTCGTGTCCGGTCGGAGGCGATACGGTTCGAAGAACACGCGCCTAGGAATGAAACTTATGGAAAAACGCTCGTTTCATATCCCGTGATGAAGAAAAGTTACTCTAAGGGAGAATTTTCTCTGCATGTAGAGAGCGGAAAGATCCGTCGTAATGAAGTTTTAGGTGTAGTGGGTCCCAACGGTATAGGTAAAACCACCTTCGCCGAGTTGATCGCCGGCCGTCTCGAACCTGACATAGGTGAGATCGAGGACAGTTTAGAAGTCTCTTACAAACCCCAGTATGTGGAACTAGACGAAGCTATGACCGTGATGAATTATCTTCAAACTATAACTGAAGATATTGGAAGTTCTTACTGGGAAACTGAGGTGGCTGGCCCTCTTAGATTGAATCAGATCGAAAATCAAGAGCTCAAAGATCTATCCGGTGGAGAACGACAGCGCACAGCTATCGCCGCCTGCCTCTCCAAAGAAGCCGACCTTTACCTTTTAGACGAGCCTTCTGCGCATCTAGATGTCGAGCAGCGTACGTTGGCGACTAGAGCGATAAGGAGATATTCCAAAAATCAGGGATCTCCCGCGGTCGTGATCGATCATGACATCTACATGATAGACCTGCTAGCGGATCGTCTTCAAGTTTTTGGTGGGGTCTCAGGGAAACGCGGACACGCCAAAGAACCTATGGCGATGCGGCGAGGGATGAACGAATTTCTGAAAGATCTCGATGTCACCTTTAGACGAGATCCGGAAACAGGAAGACCTCGCATCAACAAGCCGGACTCACGGAAAGACAGGGAGCAGAAGAAGGTCGGCAAGTATTACTACGCTCTAAAAGATGAAGGATGAGTTTCTTCACAGGTATATGGATCATTTCTATGGAAATAAACGGACAATTCTTTGCCGTTGTTCTATATTCAGAGTAAAGTAACAAATATTATAAAAATCGCTTTCCTCTACAAAACCATGGAAAAAGAAACCATCGGCAAAGAAGAAGCCGCGGAAGAGATAGAGACGCTGAGCAAAAGGATAGCTCTACTGCATCTTTCTTATGCCAAAACTTTGACCGAAGAACTGGGAGAGGAGCGAGGAAAACAACTGATCCTCAAAGCCATCAAACGATATGGAAAACATATAGGAGAAGCTAGGAGAGAAGAGATCGAAGAGAAAGGTCTAGAACCTAAGATGGAGAATTTCAGCAAGGGCGAATCTCTGAGTATACCGCCCTTCGGTATGCATTCGGGGGTGGAAAGAGATGAGGACAAGATGAGAGCCTACGGCTGCGTTATGGGAGAGTTCTGGAGAGATATGGGTGAAGAAGAGCTCGGGAAACTTTACTGCTACGTTGATCCGGCAAAATATCTTGGGTACAACGAAGATCTAGTTCAGGTACATACCAAAGCTATGACCGCTGGTGACGATTGCTGCGAATTCGAAGTCGAACACTCTACGGAAGAGCAAAAAAAGCTTTTCAAAGATGACGATGAGGACTTCTCAAAAGTTGATGAATACCTCAGCGAAGATTAACTTATACGGTTACCGGATCAGCTATCCTCTTAACTTCTTGTACAGCCGGATCAAGCAGTCCATACCGGAACAGCCCTCTTTTGAGAACAGACCGATTATCAGGAAAGCTAGTATACCGACCGACAGTATCGCGATACCCGCTATAGTGAAGAGACCCTGATAACCTAAACGGGCTAATACGGTCCTATTGATGAATATACCGACTGCGCCGCCTACGAACATGTTGAAAGATGCGAGCGACATGACCGTTCCCCGCTTCTCGGGTAGATACTGCTGGGCCGTTGTGATGATGGTCACCTGTAATATCACGAAAGCTAGACCGAATCCGAACAAGGCCGGAAGAACGAGAAAGATACCGAGCCAATAACTGACTACGAGTAGGGAGACGAAGCCTAGGATTCCCGCTATCATCAAGATCTTCGCCCCTAACTTTTTCTTTAGCGTACCCACTCTCCTTCCGCCCGTGAAAGCGGCTAGACCGAACAACGTCAAGATAAAACCGACGTATAGGATGTTATAACCGGTCTGCTCTACCAGGTAATTTCCTAGATAGGTGAAGCTGCCGAATACCGCGAATCCTACGAGCGAGAGAAGAGCTACGGTCCTCAGTAATTCGAAATTAGAAACCGCTTCGCCGTAAGCCACCTTAAAACTGAGTTTATCCATGGTGCCCTCCTCGAAAGTCAGTGACCTGTAAAGGACAACGACCAGGATCAACTCCGCTAACCCGTAGACTAGGTAAACTATCCTCCAGCTGCCTATGAAAGAAAGGCCCCCTCCAATAGCGGTCGCCGCAGCTGCACCTAGAAAATACATCCCCATAACTGTTCCTATCGAGTTCATCTTTGACTTAGGTTCCTCGAAAACGTCTCCTATCAAGGAAATCGTTACGGGCAGGATGGCGGCGGCAAAAGCTCCGTTCACGGCTCTTAAAGCAGCAAGTGAATATATGTTGATGGCGCCGGCGGCGAGGCTGCTGAATATCGCGGTGCCCAGGGCGGCGGTAGTTATCACCCTCACTTTCCCGAACCTGTCCGCTAAAGGGCCGAAGAGGATAGTGAAAAGTCCGAAGGGCAGCATGTAAGCGGTCACCGTCATCGCGGCGGTCCCTATCTCGACACTGAACTCTCTAGCTATATCTACGAGTATCGGCGATGCAGCGTAATTATCACCCATGACCCAGAACCCCATGAAACCGAGAAGATATACTATAAGTTTCTTTTCTCGGGGACTCTTATCCGACATCTTTATCTTATTTATGGGTTAATATCTTTTATAATTACCGAAGTCACTAAAAAATCTAGATATAAATTTGTGAATAGATCCCCTTTCTAATCCCTAGAATATTCTTAAATGATGTAAAAAACTGATTAAAAATCCTCCATTAATAATAAATAGTTAATAGCAAATTGTCTTGATAACTAATCCACGACTACGAGGGGTGTAAAAAATGAAGATGTCTTTTAAGATAGGGAGGATTTACGGCGTTCCGATAAAGCTGCATTTTACACTGATATTCATAATAGCTCTGATAACCTGGTCAGTGGGGACTAATGTTCTTCTCCTCGCTGAGACGTTGAATATACCGCCACCGGATATAGAAACGGGCCTGCAGAGCTATCTTCTCGGGGTGCTCGTCGCGGCGGGGCTCTTCGTCAGTATTTTGATCCACGAGATGGCTCATTCGATCCTCAGCATCAAGAGCGGCTTCCCGGTAAAGGAGATATCCCTTTGGCTCTTTGGAGGTGTCTCCAAGATGGAAGAGGTCCCAAAAGATCCTAACTTGGAGATAAAGATAAGTGCGATCGGACCTATCTCTAGTCTGGGAATAGGTTTTGGTACATTCGCGGGAGGTATATTAGCTGTCAACGACCTTGTGGTCTTCACTCTCTTTTACCTCAGCTTCATCAACTTCTTCTTGGCCGGGTTCAACCTCATCCCCGCTTTCCCCATGGATGGAGGAAGGATCCTGAGAGGTGCACTAGCTAAGAGATATTCATATATCAAAGCGACCAAAACCGCCGCTTCGGTTGGAAAAGTTTTCGCTGTACTGTTCGCTATCATCGGGCTTTTTTACAATATATTTTTGATACTGATCGCCTTTTTCATATATATGGGCGCTTCCCAAGAATCACAGAGTGCCGTTGTTGAACATGTATTGGGAACTGTATCGGTCAAAGAAGTTATGAGCGGGGATGTGAAAACGATAGGACCCGATTCATCGATTAGAGAATTTCTTGAGATGGTGACCACCTATCGACACACCGGTTTTCCTGTAACTAAGGGAGGCAAGGTAGTGGGGATAGTCTCTCTTAAGGACGCAAAAAAAGTCCCTAAGGAAGAGATTGACGTCAAGAGAGTGAGAGAGGTGATGAAGACCGATTTCACATCTCTAAAACCGGACCAAGATGCCAATATAGCTTGGAAGAAGATGCTGGAGGAAGGACACAGCCGTTTTCCGGTCATCGAGGATAGAAAGATGATAGGTATAGTTACCAGATCGGACATGATGCGTACATTGGATATAAGGAAGGAGTTAGACGAATACAGAAGATCCAGAAATTAGTTATAGATAGGCAGAAGCCTTCCCCCCTTTAGTCGACGGGAGTAGGTCACTTATAGTTATTGACATTTAACAGTCTAGACACAGGTCATTCCATCCCTTTTGATCAGTTCCTATATATCATATCTGTGGCGCTCCTAACGATTCTATCGTAACTGAAACCATAAGATAAGATATAATAACTTTGAAATCTTACACATTCAGTAAAGATGGGGGATAAAAGCCGATCTATTGAAGTTCGAAAAAAGCACGATGAGAGGATACGGAAGTTATTTTACGTTATCTTGACCATCTTCCTATTCTGGATTGCATATTCGATCCTGGTCTCTCAGGGAAGAGATATATTCGAACTCGTTAGACCGGTTCTGAACGGCTTCGTAACAGTCTTCATGGTGATAGGTCTTTTTTCGTTTTTATTTTACAGGAAGTACGGTATGATAAATTCTAAGAACGTGTTAAAGACCCTTCTGATAATCTCTTTCTCTTTGAGCGTTTTCACAGTGGCCATGGGTTATTCTCTTTACAGGCCATTTTTACTATCTATCAGTAATAATTACCTCCCGGGTTATGAGTTTTTGATGAACACTATGATCATATTCTTAATATTCTTTTTTTCTTACCTCGTGGGGTTTTTCTTTTTACTGCTTCAAGGTTTTGGACTGGTCAGTATAATAGTTATCTTTCAAAGAAAGTACTTCCCAGGTGTCCTCGATGATATAAAGAAAACGAACGAGATGTCTGAAGAAGAAAATATTTTTGATAGGATCTATCACACATTTCTTGCCTGGATATTCGATATACCCAAAGTGCTCTCTACCCGCGAGATCACGATAGAGAAGAGGAACTTTCAAGAAACCTTCTCTTGGAAACATTTCAGAAGGGCCTTTTTTCTAGAGTCAATATTGGCGGTAGTTTTAGCTATCTACATAAGTTTGAACCCCTTACTCCTTGCGGAGAGATCATTGAGCGAATTATTCGCACTAGCCTCTTCCGTTTCATATTTTATACCCGTTGTGGTCTTACCGCTTTTCATATTCCGCAAACTTCGGGTCAAGATCCCGGGTCCCGCGGCAGACTTCTATCTTTTCGAAGGCGTCCGAAGTAGATTGTTGAGTCTGATGCTGGCACTTGGTACTATATTCTTGTTCCTGAGGTTGGCGCTCAGGACGTTAGACCCTGTATTGTTGATCAACTCATTCCTCTTCTACTTCTTCGGATTTTTGATGAACACTTTCTTCATCACCTTCGTTTATTTCAACTATTTCGAAGATATGTTAGCCGAAGATATACTGGATGAGTTCGATAAAGAGGGATGATATGTGAACTTCGTGCGCGATAATCGATTTTTAAGATGCAGAGGTAACGAATCGACTTTTGACTATAAAAAGATAAAGATCTTAGTAACCTTAGGACTAAAATTACTTATACCGAATATATGATTAATTATAGTGCCCTGATGAAGGGAGCGCCTGATACGGAACATGCTTTGATATCTGTAGCGTAGAGAGATATGTCGATTCGACTAAGCAAGGCGGGTTCTAATCGGAGGGATTTGATGGGTAGAGGAATGGTCAAAAAAGAAGAAAGAGGACCGGACGATAGTTTACCTGTCCTTGAAAGAAAAGAAAACGACGTTTTAGAGCTAGAAAATATTTGGAAGGTATATGGGAAGGAGGTCAAGGTCGAGGCTTTAAAAGGTGTAAGCCTGAACATCCAGCGAGACGATTTCGTTTCTATCATGGGTCCCAGCGGGAGCGGAAAATCCACACTGATGCACATAATCGGTTGTCTTCTAAGACCTACAAAGGGTGAAGTGAAGATCGACGGGTTGAAGATCTCGGAACTCTCAGAATCACAACTCGCGACGATCAGGGGAAAAAAGGTCGGATTTGTTTTCCAGCAGTTCAACTTACTGCCGAGGATGAACGCTCTGAGGAATGTATCTCTTCCACTGATCTTTCAGGGTGTCGAAAGAGAAAAAAGGAAAAAAAGGGCGAGAGAATTGTTAGAAGAAGTCGGTATGGGAGACAGGACCGATCACAAGCCGAACGAGTTGAGTGGAGGTCAAAAGCAGAGAGTGGCTATCGCGCGCGCTCTAGCTCCCGATCCCGCTATCATACTGGCGGACGAGCCCACCGGCAACTTGGATACCGGAACGGGTGAAGAGATCATGAAGATATTCAAGGACCTGAACTCCCAGGGCAGGACCCTGGTGATGGTCACCCACGAACACCATATTGCGGAATGGGCTGAGCGACATGTCTCTCTTAAAGATGGCGAGATAGTCGGATCTGAAGAAAATGAAAAAGGAGATGTTGATGATGATATATAAAAAGCTAGATATCTTGACGATATTTTTCGTAGTTTTTATCTTAGTAGCTGTGTCTCTATCTCTTCCGATAAGGGTAAAATCTCGAGAAGATAGCGAACAAAGAGTTATGATGAAAACTGAAGGCGGAGAAAAGCTCGATCGTTTAACTATGAAGCAGCAGGCTGAGGGATTCCATATAAAGAGATGGAATATCGATCCCGAACAGGTCGAGCCAGGAGAACAGGTAGATATCGACGTCCAGGTCGAAAACAGAGGGGAGAACTTTGACGATTTCACCCTGGAATTGTTAGTCGATGGAGATTTGGAAGAATGGCAGACCGCTTCTTTGGGTTCTAATGAATCTATGATGATGAATTTCGCCTTTTCAAGGGAAGAGACCGGCGAATACAACGTTACTGTCAGAACAGCGGATGATGGTAGAACCGGAACTATCGAGGTCGTACCTATCTCACCTCTAGACGTACGCATCCCTAACGATGATGAGTATAGAGAGTGGATCTATGAAGGAGAGACATTCAAAGCTGACATAGAAGTACACAACCGATGGACGGAAGAACTGAACGGTGTCGATCTGTTAGTAGAGGAAGATGATCTGATCAGAGAATACGGTATCGGAACTCTAGAAGCCGATGAGACGAAAATCAGAGAGATCAGGATATCTCCTGAAGATTATGAAAAAGGTGAAAACGAGATAGAGGTGGAAGCGCGGCACGATTACGGTAGATCTTCTTTAAATATCGACTTCAGGGTTCTGTCAGATACCGAACCGGTCGGTGTTTTCTTGGCCTCTACAAATTCCCCGGTATATGAGAGGCAAACGCTGGAATTTTCTTTAGTGGTCGCCGCCGCTCAGAGCTCCGGAGTGCAAGAATTGGTGATCGAAAGCAAAGCTGAAAATTTGACCCCTGAAGGCTACTGGGTGGGAGAAGAGATGAAAAAAGTAGGAGAGATGGAGGGCATAGAGAGCATAGGAGATGATGATTTATCTTCGATAATCGGCGGTGAGAACATCCTTCCTGAAACCGAAAATACACAACAGGACCCTAGGGTCGTCGTTGGTAGAAGACTGATCTTCGAGAAGAGAAACACAGGCGAGAACGGCGGTTCCTTGAACTTCGATCTGAGTTATGAACTCGGTAACCGTTCTGTCGAGAGAGAGTTCGAAATAGAATATGAAGTGAAAAGTTTGGGTTCCGTCTCTTTGGTAGAAGCGGATCCCACGTCGGGAGAAAAAGGTGAAACGTTGATCGTCTCTCTGGAAATCTCTAACGAAAAAGATATCGATATAGAAGGGGTCAAGGTCAGACCGGTCGAAACCTCTGATGTAGATCCCGAAGAAGTGGATATATATCCCAGTCCCTATTACTGGATTGGTCCGATGGAGGCCGACGGATTTTTACCGGTAGAGATCAGGGTGGATTCTGAAGACTTGGAAGACGGCGATACGTTGAAGTTCGAGCCTGTGTATCGTGTTGGGGACGGAGAATTGACCGGATCTCCTGTAGAGGTCACTGTGGAACTTTCTGAACCTGAAAGAGATCTGCAGATTTTGTATTATCTAGGTTTCGGAGCCATCGTTGGATTCGTAATCTTTGTTTATTACTGGCGTAAAAGGTGATCCTTTGGATATGCTCGAGATCTTCAGGATGGGTATCGACACCATAAAAGGCCACAAGTTGAGATCGTTTCTCACAGCTCTAGGTATTTTGATAGGTGTCAGCGCCGTTCTCATGAACGTAGCTATGGTCGAGGGACTGGAATACCAGTTCCGCGAAGAGGTATTGGATATAGGTGGGAATCTGATCCAAGTTCAGGCAGAAGACGAGCCGGGCGGGGAAGATAGGTACTTTGACGAGTATGATGTCAGGGCGATGAAAAACCAGCCTAGAGTCGAGGGCGCGGCCGCTTACCGAACAACTGGAGGTGTGATGGAACGAAGAGGTAAACGGGAAGGCATACTGGTCCGGGGCGTAGAAGATGATTATTTCGATATTTCAGACTCCACTATCGTCGAGGGCTCGGGAGTATCTCCTACCGACGATAATTCGGCAGTGATCGATTCTCAACTCGCGTACCACACTTTCGATCGTGAATTGGGTGTTCGATCCACTATAACCGTAAGGTTCACCACCGGTAATGAAGAGGTCAAGCGTGAATTCAGGATCACCGGGATATCTGAAACTGAAAATGACTTCTTCGTAGGTATAGGCGGTGGAGTCGTCAACATCCCTATCTCCACTCTCAACGATATAGTCGACGAAGAAGGGTATACTACAGTGGAGATATACGCGGAAAGTTCTGAAGATGTTGATACGGTAAAGCGTAATACGATGGAGATAATCGATAGACAGTGGGGTTTAGAGCCTGTAAGAGGAACGGGAAGCGCGACGGGGGGAGAAGATATCGATAGAAGGCTGGAAGAAAGGGAAGAGTACAGCATAATAACCGCTCAAGAGATCCTGGACTTTACAGAGGAGATCAAGGGAACCATCGCACTCATATTTATCGGCATAGCCTCTGTCTCTCTGCTTGTAGGAGGTATAGGGATCGCGAATATAATGCTCGTTACTGTGAAAGAAAGAACTAGAGAGATTGGGGTTATGAAAGCTGTCGGTGCGAAAAACAGGCATATATTGATGAGTTTTCTCTTTGAAGCCGGCCTTTTGGGGCTGCTAGGAGGAGCCGTCGGCCTTATCGTGGCTGTGGTCGCTGCAAACACCGTACTTCCGATGGTGATCGGGATACCCGGGATACTCCCTCCAGTGTGGATCGGTATATCTCTCGGACTATCCTTCTTGATCGGTGTACTATCAGGACTTTATCCCGCCGTGAACGCTTCCAAGATGGATCCGGTAAAAGCTCTGAGCTATGAATGAGGATCTTATTCTTGCCGGCCTTTTTGATATGAAAAGATGTTTTCGAGGTTTATCTAAGTGACCGAGAAGACCCCTTCCTAATCGGTAGATTAGGTGGGTGATGGATCGGTCTGTAAGTGAAAACACTAAATACATAGATCTGTATTAACTAATGTATGAGAATAGATACAGAATTGACGGAAGAGGAAAGAGAGAAAGTTGTTAAAT
>CAZPCW010000042.1:0-20640 GCA_964585175.1 uncultured Thermoplasmata archaeon | reverse complement strand
CTCCTCCAATTACCAAAACATCCTTATCCATTTCTTTCATATTGATTACCTTCAAGTTTGGTTTTATTGTCTCATTTTTTTAGACTATCAGGTTAGACATAAAATAGCGGGGGGTCAATTTTGCCCGCCAGTGCACTTATAAGCCAACACCTGATATCGAGCAGTATATAGTTGATGATAAAATTACTTTATTTAAAGATTTTGCATCGTTTAACAAACTTTGGGCTCTATATATATATGTCACCCCATATAAATAATGCAAGGGTGGAAAAATGCCACCTATATATTCGAAAGACTGAAATTTGTGATCCTTCTTTCCCAAAATAGGTGAGATGATATGGCTTCAAAAATAAAAGTCTCGATAGATGATATAGAACTCAAAGGTCGATTGAAAGATACTTACTGCGCCAAAAGTATAAAAAAAGAGCTTCCCGTAGAATCCAACTTTCAAACGTGGGGCGACGAGTTTTATTTTCCCATCGGGGCTGATTTAGACCTAGACGATACCACACGTCAGGAAGTCGAAGTTGGAACCATAGGATACTGGCCGGCGGGTAACGCCCTGGCAATATTTTTCGGACCAACTCCAGCTTCGACCGGCGCTGAACCGAAAGCTGCTAGCGACGTTAACGTGGTAGGGGAGCTCGAGGAAGCACAGAAATTGAAAGACTTCAAAGATGCTGAAAAGATTAAGGTTGAGCTCATTTGAAAGAACTTTATGTTGGTCTCTAAATGCAGTGTTTCCCGACCCATAAAAATAATAAAGACCCTTTTAATCCTTCAACATGTCTCGATCAGAGGATGATCTAGAGGAAGATATCCAGTTGATCAAGAAATTCATTTCTGACAAAGTAGAGAAAAACAACACGGAGGGCGTCGTTCTAGGATTGAGCGGCGGTCTCGATTCCACAACGGTTTTGAAGCTCTCCGTTGATGCTTTAGGTAAAGAAAACGTCCACGGAATAATTATGCCGGAAAGCGCGACTCCAGAGGAAGACATGAGAGACGCTAGATGGATCGCGGAAAAGTGGGACGTGGAATATGACGAATTCGACATAGATCCGATCATGGAGTGTTTTCCCGCAGATCCCAAAGAAAGATTGGCTTATGCCAATCTCAAGGCGAGGATCAGGAGCTGCATAGAATATTATACCGCTAACGTTGAAAATAAGCTCGTAGTCGGGACTAGCAACAAGAGTGAATTGTTGTTGGGATACACCACCAAATACGGAGACAGCGCCGTGGATTTTCTTCCGATCGGAGACGTGTACAAATCGGACGTGAGAAGATTAGCTGAAAAAATAGATGTTCCAGAACGTTTTCTCGATAAGGTACCTCGAGCGGGGCTGTGGGAAGGACAGACCGACGAAGAAGAGTTGGGCCACAGTTATGAAGAGATAGATAAAGTTTTGAAGTCCATAGAAAACCAGGACTCTCTCGAAAAGATAGCCGAAAAGAATGGTCTTTCAGAAGGAACAGTCAAAGACGTAAAAGATATGATCCATAGTTCAGTCCACAAAAGAAAATTCCCGACGGTTCTGAAACTCAGAAGCAGAACGGTCGGTGTCGATTGGAGAGAATTCTCCATGTGAAGGTTTGATGACCATGACGGTTATTTTGATAACCGGGATGCCCGGATCGGGAAAAGAAGAATTTTTGAAAGTAGCCAAAGAAGAAGGTTATGACCTCGTAAGGATGGGAGACGTGGTTAGAGAGAAAGCTGAGATGGAAAATATATCGGAAAAAGATATCAGCGTCGGTGAGTTCGCAGATAAAGAAAGAAAGGAAAAACACGAGGGTATATGGGCCGATAGGACTTTAGCCAAAGTTCATGAGAAAAATACAGTTATCGACGGTATAAGAAGTCTGACAGAAGTAAATATTTTTAAATCCGAGCTGGAGAAAGATGCGAGGATAGTTGCGATACATTCTTCCCCCGACACAAGGTTCGAACGGTTGAAGGAAAGGGATAGACACGACGCTCCTAAAACCCGCTCCCAATTCAGAGAAAGAGATGAAAGAGAGCTAGGATGGGGATTAGGCGATGTAATAGCGAGAGCCGACGAGATGATCGTAAACGAAGGATCTCTTTCCCAAATGCAAGATAAGTCTAAGGAATTGCTGAAAAAGCTGAATTAGGGTTCTGAATCCGAGTAAGGAATATACAAAAGATTTTTAACACAGCACTTCTCATTAGACTCAACATATGGCTAAGAGATGGAATGACGAGGACGACGATTTAGACATAGATATCGATTTTGACAGAAAGGAATACATGAAAAAAGAGATCACCAAGGGTAAATCCACCCTTATAGCTGTAGGTATAGCTCCTGTTTTTTCTTTTGTGAGTCGGTTCGTTTTCAATCTAACTACGGATTGGCTCATAAGTCTTTTAGCGGGCTTGGTCGGCTTAGTGATTTTAAGCCCGTTGTATAAAACTTTAAATATAGATGTTGGGAAGATAGGAAAGAAGGGATGGATAAAAAACGGTGCAGTATATGCCATGACTCTTTTAGCTGTTTGGGTCCTTCTTATGAATCCTCCTTTTGGCGATTACGCCGACCCACAAGTAAATGATATTCAAGTGGAAGTATATCAAGGTCAAGAAAGAGTGAAACCAGAAAATATAAACTCTTCTGAAGACTACAACGTGACTCTCAGAATCAAGATAACTTCCAATTCTGATATCAAAGACAAAAGCGTGAGTATCGAACTAGATGGAGAAAGTATGGACTGGGAAAAGGACGGAGATCATCATTACGTCGTGGAACAGGAAAATCTACAGGGTAAAAGCGAACACACGCTGATCATCTCGATGGAAGATGTAAACGGTAATGAAAACACGGTTGAAAAATCCTTCACAGTTGAATAAGCTGTTAAAACTTTCAAGACCTCATTTAACTTTGAAATTTTGACACCCCCAAAATATTTTATAGGTTCTCGGATTTTTCTCTACCAGAGAGAGCTATGACAGACAAAAAAGTACTGAAAGTGAAGGAAGCACCTCAAGAGGATATAGGGAGGAATAGAGCCAGGTTAGGTGCGAAGACAAGAATGGAATTGGACGTAGAGGTCGGAGATATCGTCAAAATATCCGGAGATAAAGAAACCGTCGCCAAAGTATTCAGACTTTCCTCTGACGATGAAGGGGACGACGTCGTAAGGGTGGACGGATTAGTAAGAAAAAATGCGAAAGCGTCGATAGGGGACAAAGTGGAACTCACAAAAGTTACCGTTGAGGAAGCGGACCAAGTCACCATAGCTCCAGTAATCGAAGAAGGGAACAGATTGAAGTTCGGAGAGGGGATAGATTCGTATGTTAAAAAAAGATTATTAAAAAGACCAGTTTTAGCCGGGGACGCAATAGTGGTTCCCGGGATCGCTCTTATGGGAGGTAGTGTCCCGTTTATGGTCATCTCTACGACTCCTGTAGATTCTGTGGTGATAACCAAAGAAACAGAAGTTGTCGTTAAAGAAGAGCCTGTCAGCGAAGGAGAGGTCATGGCCACAACTAGAGTGACTTATGAGGACGTTGGGGGATTAGAAGACGAATTGAAGAGAGTTCGGGAGATGATCGAGCTTCCCTTAAAACATCCTAAACTTTTCGAAAGGCTTAGTATCGATCCGCCAAAAGGAGTGCTTCTTCACGGACCACCCGGTACGGGAAAGACATGGATAGCTAAAGCCGTGGCGAACGAAGCAGGTGCTAATTTCTTCTCTGTACAGGGTCCGGAGATAATGTCAAAGTACTACGGTCAGAGTGAAGAAAAACTGAGAGAAAAGTTCGAAGAAGCTAAGGATCAATCACCTTCGATAATTTTCATCGATGAACTTGATTCAATAGCCCCAAAAAGAGATGATGTGAAGGGTGAAGTTGAGAGAAGAGTAGTGGCACAGTTATTGACTCTACTAGATGGACTGACACAGAGAGGAGAAACTATAGTTATAGCAGCGACTAACCGAGTAGATGCTATAGACCCAGCTTTGAGAAGGCCCGGAAGATTCGACAGAGAAATCGAGATTGGTCTCCCAGATATTGAGGGTAGAAAAGAGATAATGCAGATACATACCCGTGGGATGCCGGTCGAAAAGGATGTCGAATTACCCCGTTTAGCGGAACTTACCCACGGGTTCGCAGGAGCTGACCTCGAATCCTTGGTCAAGGAAGCAGCGATGAGAGCTTTAAGAAGATATCTGCCAGAAATAGAGATGGGTGATCCGATACCCAGCGAAGTTCTCGAAAAGATGGAGGTCAAGGAAAAGGACTTTTTAGAAGCTTTGAGGGAAATCGAACCCAGCAGTCTGAGAGAGATAATGGTAGAGGTCCCACAAGTCTCTTGGGACGATGTAGGAGGACTAGAGAATATAAAGGATAAACTCAAAGATTCCGTCCAGCGTCCGATATCCGAGCCTGAATCTTTTATAGAAAAGGGTATAGAGCCACCAAAAGGCATACTTCTTTACGGACCACCAGGGACCGGAAAAACGCTGCTAGCTAAAGCTATAGCCAACGAGAGCAACGCAAATTTTATCTCCATCAAAGGGCCGGAAGTGCTTTCGAAGTGGGTTGGAGAAAGTGAAAAAGCGGTCAGGGAGATCTTCAAGAAAGCTCGTCAGACAGCCCCTTCCGTAGTATTTTTAGACGAGTTGGATGCGTTAGCTCCAGAAAGAACTGCCGGAGGAACCGACGGAACCACAGAAAGAGTTGTAAATCAGCTACTGACCAGCTTAGACGGTATAGAGAGAACGACTGATATAGTGGTGCTCGGCGCTACTAACAGACCCGATAAAATAGATAGTGCTTTATTGAGAGCCGGGAGATTCGACCACAAATTATCTGTGCCCGTGCCAGATGATAAGGCTAGGAAAAAAATATTCGAAGTGCACACGAGATACATGCCTTTGGCGAACAGTGTTGACATGGATTTCCTCGTGGAAAACACTCGTTCCTACGTCGGTGCCGATATCGAAGCTTTGTGCAGAGATGCAGGATTGAAAGCCATAAAGGATGGTTCAGAGATGGTCACTATGCAGCATTTCAATAACGCACTAGAAGAAGTCGAACCTTCAGTTGACGAAGATGTTATAGAGATGTACGAAAAATGGGGCGATGACATGGAGAAAAGCGTTAAAAAGAAGAAAGATTTTAATGGTGTTGATATATACCGATAATAATAAGTCGGATAAAATATTGTAAGATATTGAAAAGGAGGTAAAATGAAATGAGGATGTTTGTTACCGAATTGCGCGGCAAGACCGTGATGACGAACGATGGACAGATACTCGGGAAGATAGACAATTTCGTAGTGAATACGGATTCAGGCAGCATAAAGCACGTGCTAGTAACACCGGCCGAAGAGATTGAAGTTGAACTCTTCGAAACCGATGCCGAGGATAGGTTGGTTTTGCCGTACGAAGGGATGAAAGCTGTAAAAGACGTCGTGGTTATGGAAAATATAAGTATGGAATAGATCATTACGAATAATAACGAGCAGTCTTTTTATCTCGTTCAGCGACTCTAGAGAAGTGGCTGTCCTAGAGGCGTAGTGGCAATTCTTTAGCCATGCAAGAGTTGTCTAAATGATGAAAGAAGCTGTAAAGAGCCGTTTAGAAAGGCTTGGACTCGATCCCAGTCGGAGCATGGGACAGAATTTCCTAAAAGATGGAAATATTGCAAAACGGATAGTTCAATCTGCAAATATTAAAAGTTCCGATACAGTTTTGGAGATAGGACCCGGTCTCGGGATATTAACCGATACAATCGTTGAAGAAGCCGATAAAACGATCCTGATAGAGAAAGATCAAGCTCTCATAGGTTATTTACAGGGTAGATATGGTGATAAAAACACAGAGATCCTAAAACGAGATGTTTTAGAGAAGGAACTACCCGACTTTGACAAAGTTGTTTCCAATCTCCCTTTCAATATATCTTCCCCGATAACTTTCAAATTACTTAAAAAAAACTTCGATCTAGGCATCTTGACGTATCAAAAGCAGTACGCCGAGCGGATGGTCGCGAAAACCGGCGAATCGGAATACTCTCGGTTATCCGTGATGGTTTCCACGATGGCCGATGTCAAGAGATTATTCGATATATCAAAAAACAGTTTTTATCCTCCGCCGAAGGTGGACTCTAGTGTTGTGAGGTTGACTCCTTCGGAGCCTGATTTCAAATTGAAATATGAGGAATCGTTTGCGGATGTGGTCAAGGAATTGTTCAATTATAGGAGAAAACAGATCAAAAACTCTATCGAAACGGGTCTGGATATAGAAGACGAAAATATCCCGTTTGGAAATAAAAGGGTCGGGAACCTGCCTCCCGAAAAAATAAACGAAATAGTCAATTATCTCGTCGAAAGTGATCTTTTGGAGAAAAAAAGTTAAGATTACGACCTGTTTTTAGTCACCCAAATTCTATACCACAGTTCGGACAAAACTTATCGTCTTGTTCCACTTCAACGCCACATTCCGGGCAAACCAATTCTGAATCTAGCAATTCTGCCCCGCAATTTCTACAAAATTTATCCTCTTCCTCGGTCTCATATCCACATTCTGGGCATTTGTTTTCCATGATCAGTTCTATCCCGCATTTTGGACAGTAAGAATCTTTCTCATCTCCTTCAAAACCACATTCCGGGCAAACCTTTTTGGCCTGAGATGAACGGGGTCGAGAGATCTCATTTTCAGATTTTTTTCCACTATCCTCCTTTTCCGCAGTATTTTGAACTTCCTCGACCTCTTCTTGAAAGTCTTCCGGGACTGCGGAAGAGCTTCCCTTTGGCTCTTCTTCCTGTCCTACCAGTTCGGGAAAACGTTTTTTTACTTCTTCCGGCGGACCCTCTCTTTCTCTTTTATCGATATCCTGACCAGATATGAGACCCGCATCATTACCTTTTATCGCTTTTTTGCACTTTATAGAGTATCTTAAAGCTCCGCTGTAATCTTCTCTATCGAAACGGCTTCGAGCTTCCTTATATAATTCCTCTGCCCTTTCTCCAGGTTTCTCTTCCTCGAGTAGGTCTTCAACTACGTTGATTTCAAATTTCGATTCAAGATAATTATCGGGAAGGTTATTCAGCTTTTCCTTTTGCTTTTGCAGTTCTTCCCTCTTCTTCTCGCCTTCCTTGGATTCTTTGAATTCTGCTTGTTCAAGTTCATCTATCGTGTAGGATTTTTTAGGAGTTTCGTCTTCAGAAGTCGATTTGTTCAAACTTGATTTTTTATTTGAAAGATCGTTTTTTGCCCTGTCCGCTAGATTTTTCGCTTTAGAAGGTTTACCTCTTTCCAAAGCCTTTTCGGCTTCATCCACAACTTCATCGAGCTCGTTGACGTCCTTTCCTTTCCTCCTCATCATGCCCATCAAACGCTTTGTCTTTTTTACTTCGTTATAAGCCTGGTTTTTCTCGGACATGCTAGTTTTTTTCTTGACACCATCCAACCTCTTTTCCTTAGTCTTTTCAAAATAATAATATACAGACAAAGAAAGAACTATAAAAACGGCTATGCTCATTATCAACAACACAGATGTGCTCATGCCATTAAATATGATGTTTCTTGAGGATATAATCTTTTCGGAGAGATTAAGGCAGATCTGACATCAAGAGCGTTAAAATTAAAATAGGCTCAAAAACGTTTTATATACTAATAGTCCTAATCATCTCAAAGGTGATATATATCCCCACCGTAGAAGACTTGAAGGATAACGAAAATATTTCTGCTTTGAACAAAGGTACCTCTCACTCGAATAAAAAAATCAGAAGAAAATCTGTGAAAGCTCTTAGCGATCTAGTAGACGAGGGGGTTTATGAATCATCCTCACTAGAACATCTAAACGAAGCCTTGAAGGATGGTGACGAAAAAACGAGATGGAATGCCGCAGAGGCGATATATAAACTAGCTGAAAATGGCATTTACGACGAATCCTCTCTGGAGCCCTTGAATTCTCTCCTAGAAAGTAGAACAGAATACGCTAGATGGAACGCCGCTCGTGCACTTAGGGCGCTGGCGGAAAAAGGTGTTTATGAAACTGAGTCCGTCGAAAAGCTGAACAACATCCTGGGGGACAAGGATGAATACGTCAGATGGAACGCGGTTAGAGCTCTCGAAGCTTTGGCTGAACAAGGTGTATGCAAACGTTCTACGGTCGATAAGCTTCACGAGGTTATAAATGATCCAGATAAAGATGTGAGGAAGGCGGCGCTATATACCCTGAGAGAGATCGCCTGTAGAGGGATCGCCGGTGAAAAATCGGTAGAGGATATCAGAGAACTTCTCAAAGATCCAGAAGAGGAAGTTAAAAGAAATGCTGCCAAAACCGCCGAAGTACTCGCAAAAGAGGATATAGATATATCCCCTATAATAGGAGAACTGAATCAACTTTTGACCGACTTGGACAAAGAGACGAGGGAGGCCGCGGTAGACGCTATAAAGGCGGCAGTGGATAGAGGTCTATATGTAAAAAAGACCCTAGATATCTTGAATAATATGCTTAATCATGATAAAAAAAGGCGGCAAATATTTGCTGCTAAAAATATCATCAAATTTGCAAAGATGGAATTGGTTCATGAGGATTCCGTGAAGTATTTAGAAAAACTACTAGATTCCCACGAAGTGGAGGTTAGAAAAGTATCTACTCGAGCTCTCACGGCCCTTGCCGTGAATAAGTTAGAAGTTGATAAGATCATAAATATTTTGAATGGAATGTTAGATGACGAGGATGAAGACGTTCAGAAAACAGCTGCAGTTGGGATTAAAAAGCTCGCCGCAAAGGGTATCTGTACTGAGGATTCAGTTGATCACCTCTATTCTTTATTAGAGGAAGAAGAGGACGAAGTTAGGGAAAGGGGCATGGAAGCTATAGAGTTTATCTCCATTGAGGGTGCCTGTGACGAATCCGTCCTTGAAAAGGTAATGGATGCTCTTCAAGACGATGATCGATATGTGAATATATCGGCGGTGTCTACTCTACATCACCTAGCGGAACAGGGAATCTCGACGAAAGATTCGATAGAACATCTCAATGGATTTCTTACCTCTGAAGATGACCAACTGCGAGAAAGAACACTATTGGCGTTGTCAGTTTTAGCCGAACAGGGTATGTTTGACGAAGAAACTGTCGAACGGCTCAACGATCTTGAAAAAGAGAAAAATCAAAGTATCCGAAGAAAGGCTGAACGTCTTATAGAAAGGATCGAAAAAAGATAGCAGGAATAAGGTTGTCCTGTTTCGCTTCCCAAACCGGACCAAATTTCACAGGATTAGCTTATATTTCTTATGAAATCTAAAAAACCCGATTTAAAGGAATTATAAGATTTCTCCTTATCATTCCTTATTGGTCACCGTTATCTCTATTGAGGAAACGTTCGTCGTTCCGTCTCCTTCGTCGTTTTCCAGTTTTTCCGTTTCGGTGAATATATCGGTTATCTCCGCCTTGTCCAAGAATCGATTCTTTGCGATCTCCGCTATATCCACAGCCTTGCTTATAGCTCTTCCTCGAGCCTTGATAACTGCCTCGTCGCTTCCACTATTGAACTGTGTCATCAGGGCCATTACGTAGCTCATCGTTTCCTTTTTTCCAACGAATATAGTATTCTCATCTGCCATGTTTATCACCTTTTTCTCAGTTTATTGCAGTGCGTCATTGATGACGGTACTATTAACTGTTTTGCATCAACACCTGATTTCGATTCCTACTCTTCTTCATCCTCAGTATGGATAGCCCAAAGTACTAATCACTCCTCTTCAATCGAATAGATGGGTTCATCCATGAAAAAGTTATACTACGGAATAGAAGATAAAGAAGATGAAATCCCCGGGAACGTATTGGAAAATGGTGAGCTGATATATTCAATCTTGATCCCTTCTGAAGATCTCTCTGAGATGGAAAAACCTGGCTGTATAGAGATAGAAGACGAGGAAGATGAAATATTAAAAAATGCGCGAGAGATAAACCCTTCAGAATATCTAGTCAAAAGATGGAAGGACGGAAAGGCTAAACGGATACGTTCGGGGTTGATAGGAGGTTTAGAAGAAGATTGGAAAGAAGTAAGCAAATTAGAGGTCTATGGGGACGGGAAGATTTACGCCGACGATGAAAAGATTGAAGGAGAATTTACCATCACTCAAGCTTCGACCGTTCTCATAAAGGACGTACAGGGGATAACTGAAGAGACAGACCAGGATTTAGAAAAAGAATATTTCAATTGTATACATTGTGACAAAGAAGTTAAGTCTTACAAAGCTATCGAAAATTCAGTGCCGGATGATTGGACGATCAATCCAAACGATGAGAAAAGACAAGATTCTTTAGAAAGAAAGGATGACGGGACGATCGTTTTGAAAGGTGTTTGTCCGGATTGTGAAGAAAAAGATTAGTTACTGTAAAGATTGTATTTTTAGTAGGTGGCCGTAAAATATAAATATTAACTGACCAGTCAGTCAGTTTGTATGTCCGAATATGGTGAGGAAATTCCAAATCATACACGTGAAGACATAATGGAGGCGACTTTCGTTGCCCTCTGCCAGCACGGTTATGCAGACATAACTATGGAAAAAATAGCGGAGGGATCTGATAAGTCCAAGTCCACTCTCCATTATCACTACGGCACTAAGGAAAAATTGATGGTCGATTTTATCAAGTTCTTGTTGGAAGGTTTTGAAGATAAGATCGTTCCGAACTCGGATGATCCCTTGGAAAAATTAAATACTTTGATAGACAGGATGCTGTTCGGTCTCAAAGATGGCGACACACACGAAAGATTCCACACCGCGCTTCTCGAACTCAGGTCACAGGCACCTTACAATGAAAAGTATAAAAAACAGATCACCAAAAACGATGAGGTCATTCAAAAGATAATTGTAAAGATCATCGAAGAAGGTATCGAGAAGGGGAAATTTAAAGATACCAATCCAGAGCGAATCGCGACAATAATCCTATCCGCTATAGACGGGGCTAGAGCTAGACAGATATCTACGGATCGCGAAGCTGCAGAAAATGTTCGGGAGGCTTTAGATAGGATCATCGAAAGTACCTTGATGAAAAACTCAAGAGGGTGTAAACAATGAGGGGCAACATAGAAGAAAGAAGAGAAAAAATCCTAAATGGGAAGATCGTGCCCACGCTTCTCAGTTTAGCGTGGCCGGTAGTGATCGGTAGTATGCTTCAGACAGCTTACAATCTAGCCGATACTTACTGGCTGGGGAGAGTAAGCACTGAGGCTGTAGGCGCTCCTACAACAGCTTTTCCTCTGGTTATGGTGTTGATGGCTTTAGGGATGGGATTGGCCACTGCCGGTATATCTTTAGTATCTCAGCACACCGGATCAGGGGGGAGTGAAAAAGCCAACCAAGCAGCAGGACAGGTTTTTGGATTGCTTTTTATAATAGGTCTCGCGGGAGGTATGATAGGTTTCCTCTCTTCAGGATATCTATTAAAATTTATCGCGGATCCAGATGTGTATCCTTTAGCTCTTAATTATGTCCGGATAATCTTTGCCGGGGCCCCGATAATGTTCGCTTTTATCTCCTTCAGATTTATCCTCAGAGGAACCGGGGACATGAAGACTCCGATGTACATAAGATTGGTAGGAGTAGTCCTTAACGTCATATTAGATCCTCTTTTGATTCTAGGGGTGGGGCCCTTCCCGATGTTAGGTGTTTCTGGCGCCGCAATAGCCACCGTATCTACCAGAGGTGTCGCAGCAGCGATAGGGATGTACATGTTATTTAACGATAAAGTGGATATCAACCTATCACTCAAAGATATCAAAATCAAGTTGAGATGGGTAAAAAAGATATTGAATATAGGATTACCGGCTTCCGCCGCAAGGATCGGAAGTGCACTAGGATTTGTGGGATTGATCACTATAATTTCATCCTTCGGAACAGTTGCTATAGCATCTTACGGCGTAGGACAGAGGATCATCCAGATGGTGAATCTGGGCATCTGGGGCTTCGCCTCTTCCTCTATGACCATGGTGGGACAAAATATCGGTGCAGAGCAGAAGTCGAGAGCTGAAAATATAGTCAAGAAAACTTTGATGGTCTCCGCAGGAATAATGGTCTTGATAGCAATAATTATCTTCGCTATCAGGAGACCCATGGTGAGCTTCTTCCTAGATGAGACTCAGCTTGAGGAGTTCAGCGCCGTGGTCAATGAAGCATCTAGATTCGTAGCCATCTTCGTCATATCCATACCGTTCTTCGGATGGTTCCGTATATTCGATTCCACCTATAGGGGTACTGGACACACAAAACCCGCTATGGTACTCTCTTTAACGAGGATATGGGTTCTGAGACTCGGTCTATCATACTTCTTAGCATTCCAAGCTTTTGGTCTAGGACTCGATCTAGGGGTGCTCGGGGTATGGATAGGTATGGCCTTGAGTAATGTAACGATAGCTTTCGTCTCCTACCTATACTTCAGAACTGGCAGGTGGAAAGAAAAAACTATCGAAGATGAGGAAGAAGGAAAGCCTATGCCAACCTGACCGGCTGTGAATATTTTTTAGATAATATCTAAAAAATTTATAATTCTTTTTCATCCATGAAATACAAAACACTTTTTGTCAAGTTTAAATTAAAAATCAAAAAAATAAAAAGAAGGGTTTTTTAGAAATCAGGTTCATCACCCCAAGGCGTTTCCTCTGATTCCTCGTCCCCTGTTTCCTGTTGATTTTCCTCTGATTCGATCTCGGTAGTTTCATCATCAGATAATTCTTTTGGGTCTTCTTTAAACTCGCTCTCTTGTGGAGAGACTTCATCAAAATCTTCGAAGTCGTTTTCCTCTGTTTCTGACCCTTCTGATGAAGATGGCTTTTTCTTCATCATGTAGGTTATTAATATGACCACAACAAGTATGGCTATAGGTATCAGAGCCCAAAGAAGAGAGCCAGAAAACATTGATTCCGACTGGTCTGAAGTTTCCTCCTGTTGTTCAGCTTGAACCGATGTTAACGACTGCCATGTCTGCTCTCCATCTCTCGTTTCAGCCGTTATGTTCAAGTTATAGAAATAGAGATGTCCTTCTTTAAGATCGGTAGAAGATTTCATTGAGAAAGTGACCGTTGTACTCTCACCTGGGGCTAGATTTTCCTGAGAAGGCGCTACAGCACTTACGGAGGGGCCAGGAGAAGTCATCGCCTGTCTATAATATAGAGCTTCGTCCGGCTCATCGAACAGATGAGTTACATTGTTAGGTACTGTGGGATTCACTGTAGTTTCCAGATCATATACAGGTTCATCTCCCGTGTTCGTGAGAGTATAACTAAGCTCAAAGGACTCACCAACCGGAATTTCTTCTTCCTGTTCAATCGTTACGTCCATTCCAGGACCTATCCCGGAAACTTTACCTTCAGCCTCGATGGTTTCTTCGATATCCACTAATAGATCCTGGTTAGTAGCGTTTATGTGTAATCCAGTGTTGAAGACTGGCTCATCCTCATCCAACATGCTCTCGATTGTTGAGGATTGTACATTTACCCCGAAAGACACCATACGGCTCTCACCCGCGGAAAGATCGAAGGCGTCTTCCTTCATATCAACAACTTGTTCAGATGAATTACTTGTAGTAAACGGAGTCCCTTCTGCCTCCATCTCTACATTTACATCTCCATAATCAACCTCGGCGTTATTCTCTATTTCCACCTTTATCTCTTGATATCCAGAATCGGTAAGTTCGATTTCTTGGATCTCGTGTCCTTCCAATATACCTATTTCCCCGCAGTCTAGAGGGGTGTACTCTGGATTTTCAGTGACTTCAAGGAAGTCCATCGGCTCCTCCGAAGGAGCTAACAGACCTTCCGGATCTGAAATAGTTCCGGTCTCTACATATCTACTTCGTTCGCTAGTGATTTCACCATCCTCATCATAATAGTATGCGGAGTAGTCGAAGTTTATCTTATGTTTTCCGATCTGAAGCTGTTTTTTCATACCAAAAACGAAGTCCGTGGTTTCACTTTCACCTTTTCTCAAATCCCCTATGTCCTTAAAAGGAGTTTCTCCCTTTGAGGGTTGCCCATCATCATAATGATCTATAGGGGTGAAGAAATAATCCCCGTCGGTTCCCGCTTTAATCTCTATCTTTTCTAGATCAAGATTACCGGTATTAGTGAATTCAACAGTAAACGTTTCTCTAGAAGTTCCCTGCATCACCTCATTTTCATGAATGTCAGCGGTCAGTTCGACCACTTTCTCTACTGTTATCATTACAGTTCCGTTTTCTGTAACTTTCACGTCATCCTCTTCTCGAGTTCCCATCAAGGTATATTCGACTTCGTAGTTTCCCGGCGAAGCGTCTAATGGAGTAGTGATTCGGAAAGGAAAGTTCCTAGAACTCCCGTGAGGTAGTTCTTTCATGTAGGTAGTTTCCTTGGGATCATGGATAAATACTCCTTGGTTTGACAGATCGCTTTCTGAGACATCTAGAGTTAAGTTCACATGAGTTAAATCCTGTTCTCCCTGGTTTTCAACAGGAACAGATGTTTCTTCGAATTCAGTTCCAGGTGTCACAGTAACATCATTTGCCGCGACCTTGGCGTTTCCAGCTAATTCTATGTAAACGTACTCATAGGTGATTTGTTGGCCAGACCAAGTTTCAGCACTTGCATTATATATGTCCGCTCTCAATTTTAGAGGGATCCTATAAATTCCGGGATTTGCTTCTTCCGACACATCGAATGTAAATGTCCATAAATCACGAGTTAACGGATCATCCCATGGTTTATCATCAGTGTTACCAAAATAGAGCGGAATAGACTTTTCATACACGTCCCAATCAAAAGGACTTTCATTTACTTCGTCCCATTCAGCTCCTTCGGAATCCCATGCCCCGTTCTCTAGGATTTCTAGATCCCTAGCCTGAGGTCGAGTTGTAGCATACGATACATTCAATCCGTGTTTGCCCTGGGCCGCTGATTGGTTAAATGTGTATTCTGGCTGAATTTCTACTTCCTTTTGTCCGATGAACACATCGTTATACGGTCTAGTTCTTGTATCTGATTCTTCTCCATTTATAGAGACACCAGTCAACCAACCAAATTCTTCACTTTCGGTCATATCCTGGTCAGATACTCCTGCTCCTTCAACAGTAGCCATGGCTCCAAATAAACTCAATAACAATAGAGAGATCATCACTACCGTCAAATATTTTCTGACAACATTCCTTTTCATTTTAACCACTACGATATCCTCACTTTACTATAAAATATAAGTTTTATGTAACAAAAGTCGAACGGTATGGACTCAGATGTTCTTAAAATATTATTAAAGATTTTTTAAACTGATTAATCCCCAACATAACTCTCTACTAACTCTTCCTTTTCTTTCTTAGCATATCCTTTGATCTCAGCTTCTCTCTTTAGAGCTTGACTCCTGTTTTCTTTTTTCTCTGTATACACAAGTTCACAAGGTAATCGACTTCTAACGTATTTACTCCCATCTCCGGATCTATGCTGCTCTAGTCTCCTATCTAAATCTTTGGTTATCCCCGTGTAGAGAGAATCGTCCGACAATCTCAATATATATACATGCCACATCGGGTTCCTCATGAGCTTTTAGTTTCAAATAATTTACCTTTTACCGAGCAGTAATGCGTTGAACGTGACGAGAAGAGCCATACCTACGTCTCCTACACCTACTGCGATCCACAATGTGACCAACCCAAAAAAGGTCAATACGGCCAAAGCGAATTTGACTCCGATGGACGCCATTACATTCTCTTTTACGACTCTCATGGTCTTTTCGCTCAAGTTAAACAGGTAATCCAACTTGGAAAGATCATCCTCCATCAGAGCCATGTCAGCGGATTCCATGGCAGTGTCAGAGCCCGCAGCCCCCATAGCTATTCCCACATCGCTCTTGACCAAAGCGGGAGCGTCATTGACTCCGTCGCCTATCATAGTGACATGTCCTTCTTCCTGAAGTTTTTCTATTTCTTCGAGCTTTTCATCAGGTAGGACATTGGAGATGTACCTCTCGATACCTAGCTTTTTTGCTACAGCGGCGGCGGTCTTCTCGTTATCTCCGGTTAGCATGATAGGTTCAACTCCATGTTCTTTCAATTTGGCTATTATCTCTCTAGCGCCTTCCCTGATAGTATCTTCTAAGGCGATGAGCGCTATAGGGCCTTCGTCGTTTCCGAGAACGACGACCGTCTTTCCTTCCGAAGTCAGTTCATTTATTTTTCGTTCAACCTTTTCATCAATATCAAATATATCTGGATTGCCGATGCGATATGTTTCGTCTTCGATTGTTCCCTTTATTCCAGTTCCAGAAAGGGAACTAAATTCTTCGACTTCATAGTTATCTTCACCGTTCAATCGTTCGGCATACTCGACTATCGGTCCCGCTAAGGGATGGTCAGAATATGATTCTAAACTTTTCGAAACGAGAGCTATCTTCTTTTTTTCCATCTCCGCTAAAGGGATTATCTCTGTAACGGCGAAATCACCAGTGGTCAAAGTACCGGTTTTATCGAACACAACCGTTTTGGTGTCTTTTATCTTCTCCAAGAATATACTTCCTTTGATAAGAAGACCCTCTTTTGCAGATTTCGTTACCGCAGATACCATGGTCACCGGAGTGGAAACGACGAAAGCACAGGGGCAAGAAAGCACTAAAAGTATCAGGGCGCGGTAAAGCCACTGTTCAAAAGAGAGATCAAATAAAAATACGGGAACGGTAAAAACCATAACCGCCATCACTAAGATCGCAGGCGTATAGTACCTGGCAAAACGATTGATGAATTTTTCAGTATCGGCTTTTCTAGCTTCTGCGTCTTCTACCATCTCGACGATCCTAGAGAGAGTGCTTTCCCGGCTCCTTTTAGTGGTACTTATCTTCAAAAGTCCTTCTTTGTTCAATGTACCGGCGAAGACCTCGTCTCCAATCTCCTTCTCTTTAGGGACGGATTCGCCAGTGATAGGAGATTCGTCTATCGCCGAATTACCCTCCTTTATCTTTCCATCTACGGGTATCCGCTCACCAGGTTTGACGATCACCACATCCCCTAAATCAACTTCTTCCGGTTTGAGGATATTCGTTTTACCGTCTTTTAGAACCCTCGCCTCGGTTGGGGAAAGATCAAGGAGTTCTTTCAAGCTTCTTCTACTTCTGAAAACCGAATAATCTTCTAGTCTCTCCGCGATAGAGAATAAAAAGACCAATACCGCGGCCTCTGACCAGTAACCGATCATCACCGCCCCTACAGCGGCTACGATCACGAGGGCGTCCACATCGAAAGTCCTTTCATCTATAAGTTCGTGGATCGCCTCTCTCACTAAAGGAACGCCTCCAACTATTATTCCCATAGCCATAAAAATTTTGTATACTGCAAATCCTGTGAGGGATAAAGTACTGTCGAGCAAGAGAAAAGTCAAAGATATCAGTAAAATAAATCCAGTTAAAACCGTATTTTTCGAATCTAAAAAGAAGCGCCATAACGAAAGTTCTTCGTGCTGCAATTCAATATGCTTATCCAGATCTCTTATCCTGGCTTCGCAGTAGGGACACTCATCGGCTTCTTTTTCCATATGAAGGATAGTAGAGTGATTTTTTATTAAAACTTATGCTAAGCATACTTAAAACTTTAATAATTATTATTAACTTTCTTACTAGTGTTTAATATGTCTGTTATAAGCGTCTCGATACCGTCGGATCTTTTAGAAAAACTCAAGAAGGTTGAAGAAGAAGAAGGATATTCTAATCGGTCGGAGTTGATGAGGGAGTCCGTAAGGGATTATCTCAACGAGTACAGGAAAAGAAGGAATAGAGAAGGTGAAGCGATAGGTTTTCTTTCCATAATGTACGGATTAGAAGATAAGAACTGCAGTGAAAAGATAGATGAGATCCATCATCAGAACGACGAGCTGGTAGAAGGATCTCTTCACCTTCACTTCGATGATAAAAACTGTTTCGATATCTGGATGGTAAAGGGTAGGGTGAAGGAGATAACCGAGCTAATAGAAAAATTGAAGACCACGATGGGTACAAAACACATCGGTAATGACCTAGTCAATATCTAGATCCATTTTACCATGCGGTTGTATAAACTGTGTAGTTCATCGGCTTTCTCCACCCACCTTTCTTCTCCCTCTATTGTCGTTTCTTTTTTCCATAAAGGAACATAAGAATTGAATCTGTCAAGACAATTCACCCCCGCTTCGAGTGCTTCCTCTTTGTCGGAAGCACTGATTACTATGCCAAATATATTTTCTCCCGCCTCTAAGAGGCCGTATCTCTGAACTATTGCCAAAAAACTGATATCGAATTGCTTTATGATCTCATCTTTAACCCTTTTCATCTCATTTTCCGTCATACCTTCATATATCCGCACTTCTAAAGTTCGTACGTTTACACCTTCCCTTTCCTTCTGGACTATGTCGCTGTAAGTAACCACTGCAGTACTCTCTTCTTTAATCGCCTGCTTTTTCAACTCTTCAAGGTTAAAATCTTCTTCACCTAATATTACCTTGCCTTTCATCCCTTTCACCTAATCAATGGCTTCGAAATATTTTAATTTAGTGCTGAACCTTTTTATAACTAATATCTTCTCGAGTTCAGCTGAATTGATCCCGGTGATACAATAATATTGAAACGATTCCGAGCGATAAAGCGTAAGCTCCTAGCGTCCCCAATATGAGGTCAAATCGAGGATAAAGGAAGTAAATACCTACGGAATAACTCACCACGCTCGGTGTTCCAAATATCATAGATTTCGCCGATCCACCTGCGAACCTCGGACCATGCTCTGTGATAAATATCAACATGGTGGATAGAAAGATGGCCGGGAAAACGGAAAATATACCGCTCAGTACTGAGGAATAATTGGAAAGGAATACGGATATAGTTATCACGGTTCCCGCTAGAAGGCCTCTAAAAACTATCTTTTTTGGAGTATAATCTATATCGACCTTGCCCACTGATCTCACCTCCACTTTTTTCTCCAAGATGAAAAAGGAAAGGAGTAAAAGTGATCCATAAACGAAGAGCGAGATGTAGATGTTATGTAGATCTGAGAAGTAAAGTATAGAAGAGCAGACAGCCCACAGAGAGAGTGAACCTACAAGAGTGAGCCACAATTTTCTGAAAGCTAAAACGGCGAAGACGAATAAAAATAAGATATTGATGCCCATCTCAGCCGGCACTACAGCCGCGGATCGAGAAGCAAAACTCGGTCCACGATTCAGTCCGATAAATACGAAGGCAATCACTATCGTCGAAGGCAAAGTGCCTAGAATCCCTCCCAACTTTGTTCCGTAATTTTCAGCGATCAGCGTTATAACTATGACGACCGAGGCGGAAAGTATGAAGGAAGGTAAGATCTGATGGATCATGATATCTCAACTCGTGAGAATAATAGGCTTATTAAAATCCTTTCAGCATTTGTGATTTCCTTTGAGAACCTTTTTAAGGCTCGGTTTATCTCTCTAAAATGGTACTATGAAAGCTATAAAGAATGCCAAAATCAGACCCATTAGTTCATCGCCTTTTGAAGGGTCTATTCTTATAAAAGATGGTAAGATCGTAGATCTAGGTGAGGATATAGAAATTCCGGAAAAAGCGGAAATCATCGATGTTGATGGAAAGACTGTAATCCCAGGCATGATAGACGCACACTGCCACGTGGGTATACACGAAGAGGGTGAAGGATGGGAAGGTAGAGATATGAACGAAAGATACGATCCCGTAACACCTCATCTCAGAGCTCTAGACGGTATCAACCCTGATGGCTTAGCTTTGAAAGAGGCTGTTAGGGCGGGAGTGACTACAATAAATGTTGGGCCCGGCTCTGCGAATCCAATAGGCGGTAAATTCGCCGCGATCAAGACTGCTGGATCTAAAGTTATCGATGATTTGATCGTAGATGAACCTACCGGAATTAAAATGGCTATGGGAGAAAATCCTAAAAGAGTTTACGAGGAGCTGGACAAGGTACCATCGACTAGGATGGGGACAGCGGGAGTGATCAGAAAGGCTCTTTTCGAAACCCAGAACTATCTATCAGAAGAAAAAAAAGAAGACGATTTCAAACTAAAATCATTAGTCCCAGTGCTCGAAAATGAACAGAAATGCAGGGTTCACGGCCATAGGGCGGACGACATGGTCACTGCCGTCAGGATCGCAGAAGAATTCGATCTGAAATTGGTGCTCGAACATTGTACAGAAGGCCATAAGATCGCAGATTTCATCGCTGAGAAGGACATACCGGCAGTCTTCGGTCCTGGTCTAGCCCCAAAATCAAAACGAGAGACCCAAGAACGGACGTTCAAAACACCCGGAATTTTATCAGATAAAGGAGTGAAAGTCGCTTTGATGACCGACTCGCCGGTAATACCGATAAAATATCTATCACTTATGGCCGCTTACTCCGTTAGAGAAGGGATGGATGAGAAAGAAGCTTTGAAAGCGGTAACGATAAACGCCGCAGAGATATGTGGAATAGATGACAAAGTCGGCTCTATAGAGAAAGGAAAAGACGCGGACCTAGTGGTTATCGACGGTGATCCGCTAGAATTGAAATCCAGAATTGAAAGAGTATTCATCGAGGGCGAAGAAGTCGATATAGAAGATTAAATCTAACGAAGAAGAGCTGGGGGTGGGATTCGAACCCACGCAAAACCGCTCTGCAGGCGGTCACATTAG
>CAZPCW010000041.1:0-20943 GCA_964585175.1 uncultured Thermoplasmata archaeon | reverse complement strand
GGTTATTTTTTGAGAGAGTCCGTGTATCCTCTCCCTGAACCTAACAGGAAAACTTCGTTTTCCTGTGGTATCGTTTGGAATCAGAGATTCAAAAGATAGCTGGAACACGGTTCCAGCAATACAGAGGAATTTTTTAAAAATTCCTCGAAGGAAGAGGACTTACTGCTCTCTCAAACACTTACAAAGGTTAACTACGTTTTTTCTCAATCTCCTTGAATAATTTTTTGAACTTTTCTTCCGTGACAAAGATGTAGATCATCCATACTATCAATAAGAAAGTTACTGTGGAAAATATAAAGGCGCTGTAAGTAGTGAATGGGGCGGGATACGAGGGTATAGCCCTAATACCTCTGGTAAAAGATAGAGATAGGATGACTCCGATGTAGATAGAGAAAATCCTTTTATCTCTAACCGCATAGAACAATAAGGTCGGAAACAGCATTAGATAATACTCCCAATGTATCTTTGGATACATGATGAGAAAGAAAGCTAAATTTGAGGTGAAAATCAGCATGATATCCCAACCTTTCTTATAACCAATGTACAAGATACCTAATTCTATTAGTCCTATGAAAGCCAATATTATATTGGAGTCGATGATGGTTTTGGAGATCAACGGTGTTGAGGAAAGAGTCGACCAGATAGAGACTCCTCCCAATGTGCTTTTCGAAGCCGATCCGCCGTAAAAACTGATGAACCAAAGAGATTTTGGACCCCATAAGAAATAAAACAGAGTGATAAAAGATATCGCAGTTCCCACTGATATAGCTAAGTGCTGGATCCTCACCTCGAATTTCTGATCCCTATCAAACAGCTGAGCCGGGATCAAAAAACCGCTCCACACTTTCGTTATCGAGCCTAGACCGATGGAGATAGCCCCCAACTTTTTTCTTTGTTTGACAACCAATAGAAGTGACAGTATCACCGTAAAGGCGATTATTCCTTCGTCTTGAAAGAGTGTGTAGAAAGAGATCGGGTTCGCTATGAACAGTAAAGAAGATATGAATGCCCTATTTTCGTCCCACTCTTTGAACATATGAAAAATCAAAAGAGAATCCATCAAGATAAACAAAGCAAAGTAGATGTAAAAAGAAAGAAAATACCCTCCAAATTCCACAGAGGGTGCAAGAACTGTGGGAGGAATGAAATAAAAATTAATCAAAGGTGGAGGTCCCGTTCTAACGTCTTCATAAAGGTTTCCACCCTCGGTTATCACTGAGGCTCTTTTGTAAAACCTGGGAAGATCACTTTTGTCCACTCTGAAGTAGTAACTCACTTCACCGTCCCGACGAAAGGTTTTCTCTTCAGCCCATGTCTCGTTATTTCCGCTGCTTTCATCATCCACATGATGTAATCTCAAGATCCCGCTGCTGTTCCAAGAGGTCTCGTAATGTACGTTCACTTGGCCGACGTGGACTTGATCCGAATAATTTTTAGCTTTCCACTTAAAATATTCCGGTTCACCGCTCTCTACTTTGATAACATATCTGTCTCCCATTTGACTCCCGTTGGGAGATGTCATGACATCCCAATCTTTTCGCTCTACATCCATAGGAGAAGATTCTTCAGGATAAAAAGCAAAACTTGTTTTTCTATGCACGGAAGTGTAAATAGCTATAGATGGAACAAAAATCAAAGTCCAAACTACGATAAGGACCAAGATTTTTTTCTTAGTAGACCAACTTCGGGTGGTTTTCAATATCCTTTTCAGCGGATTACCTAGTTTTTTCATCTGTATTTTCAATAATAACTATGCATATATCTTTTTGGATGTCATATATCGAATTCGATACCGCTCACTTTTTCCTCCTCGTTGTATATCAGGATGAGTAGATATACGAAAATCGAAGATAATATTATAGATGAGACGAAAGGGAGGAACGCGTGACTTCCGTCTAACGTCCCCAAAAACTTCGTCATAGCTGAAATGACCGTCACCGCATAGAATAATATCAAAAATATATCTCTCTCAGATCCAAGTATGCTCAAGAAGGGTAGTAAAAGCAAGATATACTCCCAGTGAACTTTTGGGTAAAATGCTAGAAACACTGTGAGAAACGATATTATCGTACATATAGGACCCCAACTTTTTTTCCAAGCTACCCACCAAACTAAAATTTCGAGCAGCACTATACCTATCAAAATTACAGTAGTGGGTAGTAAATCGCTTTCAAGACCTAACGTTTTTAAACCAAAATTCCAGAAAGATATCCCTCCGATATTTTTCTTACCAGCCGTCCCTCCATAAAACGTCAAAAACCACAGGACTTTTTCACCCCATAACAATAAGAATAGAAGAAAAACTGAGAGAGCAGATGAAACTATCCCGATAAAATATTTTATTTTTTCAAGCCCTTTACCCATCAAAATCACAGGTATCCAGAACGCTGTCCATATTTTTGCGACGGCGCCCAATCCTATGGAAAAAGATGAGATATATTTAAACTTCCTAACCAATAAAAAGAGTGGCAGAATCATTAGAAAGACGATTAAAGGTTCATCCTGATGCACCGTAAAGACTGTAATAGGATTCACTAAGAATATGATAGAGGACAGATAGGCTTTTGACCCGTCTATATCTTTAATTGCATAGAACAGTAGAAGCGAATCTATAAGGATAAAAAGTGAAAAATAAATATTGAATGAGAGAAAAGCACCTCCAAGTTCCATCGGAGCCGTCAAAAGTGCAGGAGGTATGAAGAAAAAATGTATCAATGGAGGAGGGCCGGTCCTCGTTTCTTCATATGGATTCTTCCCTTCCATTATTATGGAAGCCCTTCTTTTATATGTCGGGATATCCGTTTGTCCAACCTTATAATAATATTCTATTTTCTTATCTTCATCCAACTCTATCTCCCTTGACCAAACTTCTCTTCGTGAAGTAGAATTTTTTCTTCTCAATCTGACAAGTTCCCGATCTTCATCGGCATCCTTGATCAACACATCTACAGTTCCTATGTGCGCTCCCTGGGACGGATCTTTATTCCATATCCATCTAAACGTTACGTTTTTTCCTTCAGTTTTTAGACTGAGTAGCCCATCCTCAGTGGTATTGTCAACATTCACGGGATGGGTAGTTACGTTCCAATCAGATGGCATGTAATTTTCAGGTCCACTAGTTCCTGGATAAAATTGGTAGTGCTCATTTCTTTGGCTGTATGAATGATTGATTATCGAGGGGATGAAGATCAAGGCCCAAATTATGATCAAAATCAACAATTTTTGCTTAAAGCTTAATCGTTTCATCTTGTCTAAAAGGAATTCTAGACTCAAGACATCTTGAATTTTTTTACTCAACTATCGAGACCCCCTTTACCCCATATCTCTTTCTTTTCCAATTTTGAAAACTTTTTTTCCTTAATGAATAGATAAACATGATAGAGGAGCATGAAAACCAATGCAGTATTCAGTAAAGCCAGTAATAATTTTGGCACATCGAACGATGCGGAAGCAGAAAACATCATGATGTATATAGTTAAAACGATCCCGATAAAAGAGGTGAATAATCTCTTATCCCTTACTGAGAAATATAGGATGAACGGAAACAAAATGATGTAATAATCCCAGTGCACTTTGATATACAGGCCGAAAAACACACACATGAAGGACGCTAAAGCCATCAATGGAGGCCAATCTCTTTTATATGCAATATAGAAAATGGCCAGCTCTAAGATCGCTACAAAGAATAATATGGGTATCCTAGGGGGATAACCTGCGCTCGCTGAGAAAATATTCCACCATCGACCCCAAAAAGAAAGAGGCCCTAAATTCATAGCTTCCGTAGTTCCAGAATATTGGCTTAAGAACCAGACACTTTTAGAACCCCATAGATAATAGAAGAATAAAAAGATCCCACCACTTATCGAGACTGCCGATATCAGGTGCTTAAACCTTTTTTTCAAAGCGTACTCCTTTCTAAGCAAATACAAGGGAAAAAGTAATCCGCCCCATATCTTCACAGGTATAGATAAACCGGTAAATATGGAAGAAATCCTGTCTCTCTCTTTGATCAAAAATAGCAAAGGTACCAAGATAGTAAAGGCCACTATCGCTTCATCTTGATGGGTATTTAGGATCGTAACTGGATTGGCTAAAAATAAAATGGACATGAGAAACGCTTTAGATTGACTATATCTCCTGAAACCATAGAACATCAACAGAGCGTCCAAGAGTATGAATAAAGAAAAGTATAGCGAGAAGGAAAGATAAACCCCACCATGTTCGGGAGCTAAAGTAAGCAAAGTAGGAGGTATAAAATAAAAGTGTATCAAAGGAGGAGGGCCGGTACTCACTTCTTCATATATATTATTACCTTCAAGTAGTACTGAAGTTCGTCTATGAAATACTGATATGTCGTTTTTTTCGAGCCTGTAGTAATAAGTCAGATTGCCTTTTTTCTTGAATGTTTTTTCAGCTGCCCAGGATCTCGTAGTATCGTTCCAATATACGCTTTTAAGCCTTACAAGACCTTCATCTCCATCTAATTTATAGTGCACATTGATCCTTCCGATGTGGTGTGAAGAAGTGTAATTGTGAGCAGTCCAATTGAACTCTATAGTTGATCCCGTTTCATCTAAATGTTTAACGAACCTTTCTCCTGTAGAGTTGTCCAACGGGACTGGTCGAGTTGTAACGTCATGATCTTCATTAGTGTGATCCCATGGGGCAGCTTTTTCCGGATAATACGCATAGCGTTGTTCTCTCTCACCATAAGAATTCGAAACGGTCGTAGGGATATAGATGATCAACCAAACTAAAAATATCAATAAAATTACCTTGAGAACTCGACTTTCTTCTAGGTAAATGAAAAATCCTTCAAATGATTCTCTAAGTCTCTCGAGCATATCCTTCATCTAAGCTTACCTCATCTACTCTCAATAAGTACATCCACCTATCAAAAAAATATGATTTAAAATTAATCATCAATAAATACTACTTTTTCAATCAGTCTTTAGATCGATCGAGAAGACAAAGACCGTCGATAAGAATTAGTTCTATCTTTCTTATGATTTATTATAGCGTCTCCATCTCAAACCATGGAACATCGTTCAAAGCTTCGTGTTTGGGTAAATAAGAATGACCGTAAAAACCATTTTCACCTAAATATTCACCATGATCGGCACTCACTATGACTTCTCCAGAGAGTTCATCTGAGAGCTTGTTCAAAGACTTCAAAACAGCTCTTAGATTTTCCTTATAGGCTTTGACCAAACCTTCGTGACCTACTCTCCTTAAAGTCTCATCCATCGGATTTATCGGTGGTAGATTAAAAGTTCTCAGCAGTCTTCTGGTTAGATCTCCGCCGAGAAATCTTCTCATCCTTGAGCCGAAAAAATTTCTCAAAGAGCGCTTGATATTGTCATGTGAGGAGGGATCTTTACTTTTGGGATTGAAAGGATTATCCATGGTTAAATAAGGAAAATGCGGCTGCATATAGTGTGCGACGACTCTCTTTTTTGGATTCTTGATCTTCGTCTCTATGATAGCCTGGTTAACATCATCTGGATATACGGTTCCCTTATCTTCATCCCATCTCGTATTCCAGATATCGATTATTTTGTAAAAATGGTCGGAGGCTTTAAAGCCGTTAACTTCGGAGAAAGAGTTCACATGAGGGGTCGTTGAAACGTATATGACATCATCGTATTGCTCCGTAAAAACCGCCTTACACCATTCTGAAGTTGCTACGCCATTTATACAGTCGGCAGGAGAGCGCGCTCTTTTCAACTCACCGGATAAAAAGTCAGGATACAACTCTTCAAAGTAATCATATCTGCAGGCGTCTAATATCAAAAGAAAGTCCCAATCGCCTTCATTTATCTGTTCTTTCTGATCAAGCATATAACTCACTCTTCTATAATAAACCAGGGAACTTCTACAAGCCTATCCTGTGCTTCAAAATCATGCCCAAATCTACCGTTTTCTCCCAACAGCTCACCATGATCGGATGTAATAACTATTCTGCCAGATAGCTCAGGAAGCAGAGTTTCTAACGAAGTTAGAACTCTAGTCAAATTATCACGATATGCTTTTTTAACACCTTCGGTTCCTACTTTTCTTAAAGCATCGTCCATAGGACTCAGCGGCGGTAGTCCCAACAGACTCATCAAGTCCACGGCCACCTTATCTCCGATACACTTTCTCGCCGTAGAAACCGTCTTGTTTCGTAGTTTTCTCCAATATGAAGTTCTTGACTCGGGTTCTCTTTTTTTCTTGGTAGATGGAGGGTCTAAAGAGAGATAAGGGGTATGGGGCTGCATGTAATGGAGCACAAATTTCTTATCTGGATTTTTTCTAATAAATTCACTGGCCCTTTCTGTCACGTCTTCTGGCAGTACTGTCCCATATCTATCATCCCATTCAGAATCCCAAAGATCGTACACTTTGCCAAAATGCTCCCATCCTTTGAATCTTTCAACTGGTGTTTTAGAATTGACTCTGGGATGAGATGAAACGTGATGAACATCCTCATACATATCCTCGAAAACGTTGATATACCAACCGGAAGTCGGAGCAATATCTTCTTTCACTCCTTCAAACGCAGGTGTATTTACCTTATGAAGCTCTCCATCAAAATCACAGTACTCTTTGAAATAATCGAACCTACAGGCGTCTAAAACGATCAAGTAGTCCCAATCCAATTCTCTTACCAGCCGTTTCTGATCCTTCGTGTTTATCATCAAAATACACCCACTATAGATTCAAACGCTTGATATCATTCTAGACCGTGCTTTTTCTCAACTACATATGATCTCCGGTCTTCATAGTATACTTTTGACAGCATCTCCGCCAAGATGCCGAACATGAATACGAGAAAGCCAAATAATACTAATGCGACGGCTAAAAGAAGCTGTGCAAGATGAGGAAGAACCGGTTCTCCAAAAGCGTACTTCATTATTACTCGATACATCCCGATCAAGACGCCGAAGAACATGAAAAGTGAACCGAACCCTCCTAAGAAATGAAGAGGTCTGACGGAGAACTGATTCCAAAAGTAGCTGAATAGCAAATCGAAAAATCCTTTGAACAACCTGTTGACTCCATACTTTGTCCTTCCATACTTTCTTTCCCTATGATTCACGACCATCTCAGTTATTTTATAGCCGTTTTTATGGAGTTTCGCGGGGATGTACCTATGTCCTTCCCCATAGAGATTGATCGACTTTATCGCTTCTTTTCGGTATGCCTTCAAGGTACATCCGAAATCGTGTATATCCGGACCCGTCTTCATCGAGAGATGTGTCTGGACCCAACTGGCAAATCTTTTACCGAGTGGATCCTTTCTGTTTTTCCTCCATCCAGAAACACAATCGTAGCCCTTTTTCATCTTATCGATAAGTTTAGGTATATCTTTAGGATCATTTTGAAGATCGGCATCCAAAGAAACGACAACCTCTCCTTCAGCATGATCAAAGCCCGCCGATAAAGCTGCACTCTGGCCAAAATTCTTTCTAAATTTTATTATTTTGACGTGATCGTCCTTCTCTCTGAGTTTTTTCAACTCTCTATAACTTGAATCAGTGGAACCGTCATCTACAAAGATAATTTCCCAATCTTTATAATTATTCTGCATCACCCCATGTATCTCTTCATGGAGCCTTTGGATGTTCTTTTCTTCGTTATAAACCGGTAATACCACTGATACCTGCATATTACTTTCCCTCTTTCTCTTTATCTGGTAAACATTTGCCGAGTTTTTTCCCGTCTCTTTTTTTCACAGTATTTGCTCTCGCTAGCTCTACAATTTATTTATTATATTTATAATTGAGCATATCCTTTATTGGGATTTATCTTTTTCCTCCTGAGAAGACACCTTCCTAGCGGAGCTAGGTGGGTGATGAATCAGGCATCTGTTCAAACTGCATCCCACTTCTGTATTTGACGATGTTTGTGTCTTCAGTTTTCCAGTTTGGATCTGGTGGATAATCTACCTTGACGTAACGGCCGTAGCTGTGAACACCTTTAGCAACTGCTTCTGTTCCATTTTTACATACTGTATCACCGGGTGATATCTCGTACCGTTCTGTTCTGACGGAACGGCCGTATGTTTTTCTGTTCATCTGAATTGAGCGGTTGTTTCTTCTTCTGTAAATCGGGTTATAGGTAGTATCGGATCGTGCAGTGTTTTTTCTGCCATTGGCTATCACGAAGGCATCGTTCCAGTGGTTCTTGTCCAGGTTCATGTCTAACCGTTTCTTTTTTGTGATGTGTCCGAATGTATGGTCCGCGTCTAGTTTTTCAGTAAGTTTCCATCGGACCTGGTTCATGAACGCTGTAGCTTTTAAAGTTTCGTTAGCTTTTTCTTGTACTTCTGGATAGCCGAATTCTTCTGCTGTTTGATTGCCTTTTTCCTGGTTGCATTCACGGCATGATATGGTGAGGTTGTCGACACGGTCGGAACCACCTCTGGATTTCGGAACTATATGTTCGACTTCAAGCGGAACGTCGGTTTTACCACAGTATGCACATTTGTAGTTGAACTTTTCCAGCAGATAGTTTTTAACGTTGTATCCATCAAGTGTACCGTGCTGGTATTCTTTCCCACTGATTTCTGGATCTTGCAGTTTTTGCTGGTCAAACTTAGCCACTTCTACACGCACTTTATCGACAGGCAATATTTTTTTGATCTCTTGGACGAGCTGTTCGTGTTTGTCTAGCTTGTGCTGTATGGACGGTGCTAACCACCCATCATCACGTTTCCTGTTGTCAAAGCGAGGTTCTCTGTATCTTGTATTTCTGCTTCTACGGTTCCGTCGATATTTTTTTCGTTCTTCGAGTTTCTGTAGTATGTCGTTTCTAAGTTCCAGTACACCTTTGATCATTTCGCGTTCTCCGTCAGTTGTAATGGCCGAAAAACCGACTTTACTGTATCCTGCATCTATACCAAGCGTGACTTTGTGGACTGTTGATTCCTCTCTTGTTCTATCCAGCATACGGATGGTGAACGGATCTCTCTGTACAGGCTCGGCTCTACCCTTCTGCATGAGCTGACGTGCTCTTGCAGGGTTTGTAGGATCGAGCGGCTCGCCGTGTTTGTCCTGTACATACACTTTCTGCATTGTTGTTGCACCTTGTGGGATTAAGCGTTTTTGGAATGGTTTCTGAACGGTTTTTGGAAGTGGTTTTAGCGACCCGTAAAGGTCATCTCCGCTTGACGCGGGTTGGTCCTCATCGCCCATGTTGGAACAGGCGTTTGGAGCAGGTGATGTCGCATGTCTGAGGTTGACGACATGTTTCGTCCACCTGCTCTTACAGAGCTCCGGACTTGAGGAGCATCCGAAGGTGGTTTTTCGACACTCAGTTCCGAACGTAGCTCATCTGCCCTCGCCTTTGGGAGGACATCGCTTGGGCTAATCTCCTTCTCCGTTCAACGGAACTTTCTCAAGCTCCTTCCTAACCGGAGGTTAGGTGGGAGAAGTTGACTCATCACTTAGACATCATGTAATTTATACCGATCTCTGAAATATCAGTTGCGTAAGAACCAGTACGGGAGATACTTTCGATTATGTAGGATAAAGGAGTCACGTTTTCTTTTTTCTCTGCTTTTATCTTGACCATGAGATCATCGTCCTTTTTCAAGAGACCTTCTCTCATGTTTATAGCCCTATTAGCGCCGGAAAGATCTTCGTCGAAGAACGCCTCAGTCGATTTCTCCAATATCTCTATAGCCAATTCACTTTCTTCAACTATTTCATCTTTCAATGCACTGTCATAGCCGTTTTGCAGCTCTATGACATTTTCCGCGATCCGGACCGCGTGGTCTCCGATCCTCTCCATGGCTCTCGAAACAAGCATGTAGCTAAGACTCCTCTCGGACGTGATCTCTAAACTCTCTATCAAACGGGGATTTGATAAAACCATATTATAATGCTTGGTGATCATCCAGAATAGTCGATCGACGTCTTTATCTCTTTGTACGATGTCCTCCGCTAATTCTTTGTTTTTTTCTTTAAAAGCCTCGATGACGTCCTCATGCATCTTCTTTACGATCAGATACATTCTTCTTAAACCCTTCTTCTGGGAAAACTCCGATGGATCTATCAAATCTTTGAGGATTATTCTCCGTTCGGATTCCTCTATCACTTCAGGCCCTATGACCATTCGGGTAAATTCCATGATCGCTCTTCTAAGTTCTGGATTTATATTTCCTTTAGCTTTTAGATCGATCTTGGTATAACCCGCCATGTAAGTACCTATAAGTTCTCTTATCAGAGAGTCTTGATCTTTTTCCGTGATATCTAATTCTTTAACGTTCGCTTCTTTCTCATACTCTCTTTCGAGATTTACAACGATAGAACCGTCCTTCTGAGGAGATAATATCAATGAGTCGCCTGCATCTATCTCTTTCTGTCTGACCCAGTCCTTCGGTAGAGAAACTATATAGGTAGATCCACCAGTGATCTGAACCTTCCTAGATTCGGGCATAATAGATGTTGATTTAAGAGGAGTTATTTAGAGTTTATTCTGATTATCTAAAATTTTAATAGAATATATAGTTAAAAGAAGAGAAAGGTTTTTATTTAGATTCTAGTATGGAATCTATCATATCCCCTACATTTTCCGAATGATCAGCTATAGAATCCATCCTATCTACGACCTTCAGTAGGTGGACCGCTGTCAATGGTTGTTCATCATAATTGAAAAGTGATTCGGATATCCTCTTTTCAATCTTGTCGGCCTCGTACTCTCTCTGGCTCAACTCTTTCTGCAGTTCTCTAGCTTTTTCTTTCGACTTTTTACTGAAAGAGGACTCGAGAAGCTCTGAGAAGATGGTCATCATCTCTTCAAACTGCTCAACAGCTTCGAAAATCTTCACAGAAAATTTTTTGAAATCTTCTCTTACTTCTTCGGGTATTCGTTCTTTCCTCATCGGAAGAAGTACACTTACATCCTCAGCGTAATCCAAAATGGAATCAGTCTCCTTCAGAAGTTTCAAGAAATCATCCCTAGTAATGGGCATAAAGATGAACCTGGGTAGGTTTTCCCTTATATGTACCTTTATTTTGTCGGCTTTGTGTTCCAAATTACTTACCTCATCAAAGCATTCTTGTGCCTCTTCAAAATCTCCTGCACTGTAGTGATGAACACCTTTTTTGAACTCATTTATAGCTTTCTTTATAATCTTCGAGTGTTTTTTCATGCCGTCAAAGGGCGATTCGAACAGAGCGTCTTCCAATGTCGATCTTCTAAATTTTCCCGTCATATTTTACCATACCTTTCTTTTCCATTTTTAAATTTATGCTAGACCTGTCACAGTTAAATAGATTACTACCGAAGTTATTGCAGCTACAGGCACGGTGATGATCCACGATACAACAATTTTCTTTATCACCGATAGATCTATAGCTTCTACTCCTCTCGCTAGGCCAACGCCGAAAACGGCGCCAACCACAGTATGGCTTGTAGAGATCGGCATTCCAAATTTACTAGCGACCAAAATCGTTGTAGCCGCACCAAAATCGACCGAGAATCCTCTCGTGTTCGTCAATTTGGTAACTCGGAAACCGACGGTTTTTATCACCTTGTACCCCCAAGTAGAGATACCCACAGCGATTCCTAAACCGCCCATCATAAGTAAATAATCGTTCGCTAAAAAGAAAGGTGCGTTCGAACCAATGGTGTTCTTTACGACCAAAAGTACTGGTCCGATAGCATTAGCTACATCATTTGCTCCGTGTGAGAAGGCTACGAAACATGAAGTGATGACCTGCAGCCGGCTGAATATATTCTCGACATCTTCTAAACCATCTTCTCTTTCGATTCCTCGGAGGATAAAGAATCTCCCGACGATTCCCAGTACGAGACCGACTAAAGCGGCTATAGTAGCCGCAGATAAAAATGAGATGTCATATCCAAACAACCTATTGTCCAATGCGGTTTCGAAAAACAAGGAGAGAGTGATGATAAAGAAAGTAGCTCCGACGAAAAAAGGACTTGTCTTTTTCGCGGTTTCAAATGAATCCTCAGAGTCGAAGATCACTTTAACTATTATATTGAAAATGATATAAGCCAATAGAGCGCCGAAGATCGGCGAGGTCACCCAGCTCAATACGACTTTACCTAGAGTCCACCAAGAAATCAATGAAGGTCCGCCGTAAACCAGGCCAAAACCCATCATCCCTCCGATTATGGAATGAGAAGTAGAGATAGGCAAAGATTTCCAGGTAGCTATAGTAACCCATATCCCAGATGCAAGCACTGCCGACAGGGCACCGATAGCTAAGCTGGTACTATCAACTGAAGTTGGATCAAAAATTCCGCCTTTAACAGTTGCGGTGACGTGTCCTCCGACGAGTACAGCTCCCGCAACTGTTAAAACGGACGCGATAACAATAGCCTGTTTATATGTGATAGCTTCCGCACCCACGGCTGTAGACATCGAGTTAGCAACATCATTTGCTCCGATATTCCACGCCATGTACAAACCGGCCGCTAACCCAGCTATAAGAATAGTCGCATGAAATGTTGATAAGCCAAACATACGGAGGAAAAATAGATAAATCTAGTATTTTTAATTTGTCTTTATAGTCTATTTAGACTATATATCCCTCATTAATAAATAGAGAGATCAAGATATCTCACTACCGTTGAAATCCTCACCTCGGATCGCTTTTCCTATAGTTTTTGGATCACGGCCATCAACGATAAAAGTTTTTATCCCCGCCCTTTTTATTATCTTCGCGGCGAGCGGGTCGAACACGACGTTCGGTCCAGCACCGTTTTCTCCTTTAGAAACTATATCTATGAGCTCGTCATAGCTGAGTTCATCTAGCTTTTCCACTTCCTCGTCCTTTCTAGGGTCTGCGGTATAGACACCATCTACAGAAGTCGCGTTTATCAACCTGTCCGCGTCTAACCTTTCTGCGAGCATCGCCGCTACCGCGTCGGTGGTGTGTCCTGGATGTGTTCCGCCCATGGTGACCATTGAATAATGATTGCCCGCTGTCATAGCTTCGTCGAAATCATGTGCAGGAACCGGATAAACGTCCTTTCCCAGGGCTATGATGAGAAGTCTAGCATTCAATCTAGAAGTTCTTATGCCTAGCTCATCTAGAGAACTCTCGTCGGCGCCAAGTTCCCTACCCCAATCAATGTATCTCCGGGCTGTCTTTCCTCCACCCACGACTAGGTAAAGCTCTCTATCTTGACAATTTTTTTTCAACATTTCAGCTAGGGAAGATAATTTAGATGTATTTTCCTCTTCAGGCAGGAGTATAGAACCGCCAACAGAGATCACCAGATTTTCTTTTTCTCCGCTCATCTGCACACCGGGGAGTAAAAGTCGTTCCGAGTATTTAAGGATTGTAGTCAATGAGCCGACTTTCGAAGCCTCTAAAGTATCATTGGTTAGTTATGGAATTCGTAACTTTTTTCAAATCACTGAGGAACGCCAACATTCCTAAGGAAATTACGAGTCTCACCGCAGTTATATGTTTTTGCATAACTTTCCCAAAATTATTAATCAACCCTGTTGATAAAGAATTGAAACCATGTATGATATACTTATCATAGGAACCGGTCCAGCCGGCTATACTGCGGCCCTTTACTCGGCAAGGTATAACTTAGACACAATCCAGATCGGTGAGATGCCCGGAGGACTCATCTCTGAAGCTCCTGAAGTCTGCAACTATCCAGGCTTCAAAAGTATAAGCGGGATGGACCTCTCCAACAAGATGGAAGAGCAAGTAAAGGACATGGGCGTTGAAGTGGTCTACGATGAAGTGGAAAAAATCAAAGGTGAAAATTTGGATTTTACAGTGAAAGCAAAAAGAGACGAGTATAAAGCCAAAAAGATAATACTAGCTACCGGTCAAGAAAGAAGAAGATTAGGACTTGAGAGAGAGAATGAGCTCAAAGGGAAAGGTGTTAGCTACTGCGCCACCTGCGATGCGGCTTTCTATGAAGGAAAGAAAGTTGGAGTAGTCGGTGGAGGAGACGCAGCTTTAGCTTCCGCACTCTTGTTATCCGATCATGCTGAAGAAGTTTACATCCTCTACAGGCGGGATGAATTTTTCAGACCAGAGCCGATACGTATCAAAGAAATCGAACAAGAAGAGAATATAGAAGCGGTATTCGGAGTTAATGTCGAAGAACTGATAGGCGATGATAAGCTCGAAGCTGTGAAACTAGATAATTCAGAAGAGATGGAACTGGACGGATTATTCATAGAAATAGGCTCGGTACCTAACTCGGATCTCGCAGAAGATTTCGGAGTGGAAACTATCGACGATGGCTACATAAAAACGGACAAGGAGAGAAGAACAAATATACCGGGAATCTATGCCGCTGGAGATGTCATCAATTCTCCGTTGAAGCAGGCGATCACCGCAGCGGGACAGGCAGCCGAAGCCGCTTCCAGCGCTTACGATGATCTGAAAAGAGAAGATGTCGAATAATCAATACCTGAAATTAGTAGGATAGTTTCAAATACTACATAAAAAGTCATAAAAAGTAACCGATGTCCAAGAGATACCCCGCAATAGTAACGATTTGGGTTCTGTTGATGGTAGCAGGACTGGTAACAAACTCTTTTTTTCCCTCTATGGCAAAGGAAGAACTTGACCTTTACGAATCTTACGAGTATTCCCAGATGTATCTGGAAGATGATACTTACACCAATATAACCATAGAGTTCGATTATGTGGATGGATACGGACCCAATGATGGTTCTATTGAATTACTAGAAGAAAAAATTGATGAATACTCAGATAAAGACAGTATTGACACCATTAAAGATGAGGAAATAAGGGTGAACGATACTAAGAGATCCTACGACCGTACCGACATCTCAGCACTCAAGGAGTCTTACCGAAACTACGAAAGGAAAGGAGATATAGTCCCACTCCATGTGATTTATTTGAATGGGGTTTGGGAAGAAAATAAAAACGCTCTTGGGCTATCTCAACAGCCTCATCAGGTAGTCATATTCAAAGGTACAATTAGGAAATTCGCTAGAGAAGGTAATTTAGGGATCGAGAGAGTAGAATCAGCAGTTCTTGTACATGAATTCGGGCATCTACTTTCTCTAGTAGGTGTCGACTATTATAGCGAGCATGAAGCGTCAGATTATCCCAATCACTGCAACGAGGAAGTTGGGGAATGTGTCATGGCGGGATCAGTTGAGCTGCCCGAAAACGGTGATGCGGACCCTCCGCCTACGGACTTCTGTGAAAACTGTCAGGATGATATAGAAAAGATCAGAGGACTAGAAGGGGCGCTCGGTCTTGAAGATTATCTAAATTATGGGATAATAGGAGGGTATGGATTACTCGGTATCGGAGTGACTTCGATCTTGTATGAGAGCAAAGATGAGGCAAGAAAAAAGGAAAAAAGCGACTATAGATACCAGGAAAATTTCCCTCAGGAAGAAACTAGTGATTACGAATCTTCCAATGAATATGAAGATGATGATATATACTACTGAAGAATGTCCTTAAAAATAGAGTTGATTTGATAATCAAACCATTTTTCTTTGCTCTTTTCATTCAACTTTGAAATTGTATGAAAAACTCACTTCGGTATTGTCCTCATCGTTCTCCATACTGTTAGAACCTTCATAAGAGGGTTCTTCCTCTCCCTTTTGGATATCTTCTAATCTCAAAATCTGAAGATCTCTTTCTTTCAGTTCTCTTACCATCCCTGGGACATGTGCATCACCGACCACTGCAAGAACTGATCCGAATCGATCCTCTAATTCTTTGAGATTCTTTGACATATGGTCGTTTCTGTCTTTGATCAAGATTCTAGCCACATTAGGGGCTTGCTGCTGGATGCTCTTGCCACTGTTTCCTTCGTTGGAATAATACCGCTCCATCTCTTTTTCGACCCTATCTTTGCTGATGAATAGTCCGACTATACCGCTGAATATCATCGAAATTTTCTCTTTGATGCTCATCTCATCCATCAGTTTACTCAAAACCTGATCGGCCGGAAGATCGATGAAAGCTACTTGAGAATTTACCTCTTCGGCGGTATCTACCGCGGTCAGCATCTCCTCTCCGACTTCGACACCGAATTTGCGAGCCATTCGTTCCTGGACAAGTTGAAGAAGCCGATAGATGAAAGGGGGTTTGCCCTTTTTTTCACCGCTTTTCAAAGCGATATATCTCTTTCTGTCCAACTCAACGGCTACAACTGGTGGGTTCCTTTCTTTAATCTCTCTTTCAATCCGCTGAGAGATATCGAAGACATGTGCGGCTCCGATAATCGTGATCATTAGGCTTCCATCCGTTACGATTATATAAAAAAGTGTTGTCGATTTTAGATGCTCGGTTTATTTTTTAAAATTCTCCATCACTCGAGAAAGGACCTGTAGGGCTTGAGCGACCTGTTGGAAATCCTTTCCAAAGGTCAACCTTACATGGGAACTGAACTCTCCTCCTTCTGAAAAATATTTTCCCGGTGTTACCAAAACCCCAGCTTCCATAGCCTTTCTAGAAAACTCCTCAGCATCACAATTTATATCTAATCGAGGAAACGATATCGTTCCCGGCGAGGGTTCTACCCAATCGACCGATTCCGAGCCGCTCACCCAGCCTTTCACTAGTGATCTACCTTTTTCCGCTATACCTCTTGAACGCTCTAACAGCCTTTCTCTATCTTCCAAGATCTTAACTCCCATCTGTAGCTTCACAGTCGAATTGTGCGGGCGGAGATACTTCTTAACACTTTTGATATCCTCTATCAGCTCTTGATCACTCGATACCAGATGACCAAATCTGAATCCACCGAAACCGAAAACTTTTGAGAAACTAGAGGAAACTAGCACTTTATCTGATAAGCTGGCGAGCGAACTAGATCCTTCAATAAACCCTCTGTATATCTCGTCCACCAGCAGATAGATATCATTCTCTTCAAGAAAATTTTCTATTTCAGATAGATCATCCGGACTTTGATAAACTCCACTTGGATTGTGCGGGTTCGTCATCACGATCAGTTTAGTATTTTCTGAGCTTTTATTTCTTAATTCATCTACCTCTACTTCAAAACCGTTCTCATATTTTCGATCGAAATGTTTCACCTTTTTGCCTTTGAGAGCGGGAGAGGTTTTAAGGGGAGAATAAACAGGGTCTTCTACTAGAACTTCATCATCATCTTCAAGTAACGAATCCAGTACGAGAGAATTAGCAGCTTGCGCTCCAGAAGTTATTATTGCATGAACTTCTCCGCCGTATAATCTTTCAATTTTCTTTTCCACTTCTCTTTCCAATTCCTGGTCTGGAGAGTTCAATTCTATTTCGAAATCTATCTTTCCGATCTCAGAAAAGGGTACACTTTTCACACTGCTGGACGCCAGATCGAACTTTACATCTTCTCGGTTAGAGAGCCATTCCGTAAGAGGGAACTCTTGGTATTTCATGATGGTTTTCTATAACTCCTTGACTAAATTACTTTTTGGATTTTCTACTACTGATCAGCAATCTATTCTTTTCAGAGGGCTGTAGTACTCTTCCTTTTATATATATAAGATATCGATCAGATCTTAGTATTATAGTGAAATACCTTCCGATCCGTAGTGAAAACGAGAATCGAATTGATGCAATCCTGGAGAGCGAGCGGTGGAATCTCCGATTCACACCTTATCCCGAGAACTTGCTTCGAGGGAGTTGAGGACGTTAGTCCTCTAGGATCCCGAGAACTTGCTTCGAGGGAGTTGAGGACGTTAGTCCTCTAGAACTAGTAAAAGACACAAAAAAGTACAAAATGATATGTTTTTTACTATAAAAAGAATTTTCCTCTCTAAGGGCTCATTATTTTTTATTAGCTTTGATAGTTTGATGGATTGAGTGATAGAATCGTTTTTCACCTTTATATAATTAAGAAGATTTTGTTAGTTTGATAAAACATGGAGATGGATATGATGAAAAGCAAAAAAACTTTAACTCTAAGCATGGTGAAAAGGACCGTAAACTGTAATCCTGAAGAGAGATATATTCTAAAATTTTTTTAATTGCATAAAATACTAATTCATTTTCGGCCCATCTTTTCCAGTATCGAATCCAACATCTCTTCCGCATTCTGTTTTGCCCTTTCGTCACCCTTCTTTTCAGATCTATCTTTGATCTCTTCGAGGATCTTTCTAGCCTTTTCGTATTCACCTTTTTCTCGATAAATACGGGCCTCTTCGAACTCACATGCGTTAACTCCTTTGATCATTTGCTCTCTCTTCAGCTTCTTCTTCAAATCTTTCAGTTTCTTCAAAGCTTCTTTCGCCCTTCCACTATCATGCAGATCGAAAGCATACTTAAGTTTCGTTCTATACGATTTCTCCTTCTCGCCTATCTCAGTATAACCTTTCACGGCCTTCATACGATGATTCAGACATCCCTTCCAATCTTTCCCACTCATCACATCGGCCAGTTTATCGTGTGCCCTTACTTCTCGGATCGTCATTTTTTCTTTTCCAAAAAACCCTTCGCGATGTTCCTCTTCTATATCTATCGCTCTCTTTAGATACTGCTCTGCTTTCTTCATCTCATCTATCTTCTTATATCTCTCAGCGCTTTCGATCAATAGATCTACAGCGTCGTTCTTTTTTTCTTGATCTAGATACCCTTCCACGGCCTTTTCAAGATATTCTAGAGATCTTTCTACTCGCCCTCTCTTCTCGAACAACAGTGAAAGGTTCTCATAGATGATCGGTTTTTCACCACCTGAATCCAACGCTTTCTTGAATAACTCCTCGGCCTTTTTCAGTTCGTTCCTGCTGAGATGAAGCATCGCCTTATTATTATATAATGTAGATTCTATTTTGTTCGGACCGTTTCCTACGATCATATCCTTCACTCGCTCGTAATATCTCTCCGCTTCCTCCCAATCTCCTTTTCTCCTGTATACCGTTCCCAGACTAAGATATTCTCTGATCATCCCCTCTTCATCGTTTTTCTCTTTATATTTATTCAAGGCGCTCTCGTGCGACTCTATCGTTTCCTTCCACTTCTCCATCTTCATCTGGGCCTCGCCAAGCTTTTCCCTGATCGCGGTCGTGTCCTTACCTCGGTGGATAGCACTCTCGTATTGATTTAGAGCATCCACCCATTCTTCAGATTCGAGATATATATCCCCTAAAATTTCATGATATTCCGCTTTCTTCTCCTCGGGAACTTCCGGCAGATCTTCGATTATTTCCCGTCGAACGGAGTCGTTCAAAGAAGCTATCAAAGGCACCAGTTCTTTCATCTTCTTCAGGCTTTTTTTCCATTCTCCTGCTTTTTCGAGATGTCGGAGCTCTTCTAAATCCTTACCTTTATCGCCGGATATCTCTGCCGCTCTCAGGTGAAATTTCTGCTTTTTTTCTCTAGACATGTGTTCATAAAAGAAATTCTTCAGGATGGTGTGCATAGTAACCTTACCTTCCCTAGTTTCATCTATTAGGTCTCGGTCTTTGAGTTCGAGCAGTACCTCAGTTTCTCTCTCTTCGAGCACCGCTTCCTTCTCGACGGGTTTCCAGAAAACCGACAATCTTCTCATCACTTCCTTTTCGTTCTCTTCAAGCTTAGAATATATCTCCTTCTCGATGAACTCGTTCATGTGGGTGTGCTCGGCTGTATATCTCTCAGCGAGCTCTACGTACAGCGGATGACCTTCAGTCATCTCGTATATGTTTTCCGCTTCACTAGTAGATCCCACTATTTCTTCGACAGCCTCTATATTCAAGGGTCCGAGTTCTACCTCTAGAACTTGATCTTCCATCACATCTCTTACATCATAAAAATCCATTTTTTTCCTCCCCATGAGGACAAGCGCTAGATCTTCACCGCTTTTCTTGTGTTCCAGTACGAGTTCTAAAAATACTCTGATCTCTTCGGGCATCTTCTCGCAGTCGTCTAGGAACAGCACGGGCCTCATTCCAGATATCCGCTGGATGAACTCATTCGTACATTCCGGTAAGGAAGCATCGGTCTCTAGAGACTCAAAACCAGCTCTAACACAGAAATCTCTAAGCACCTCAGAAAAGTCCTCTCTACTATCCCATGGATGAAAACTGTACCACAGTATGTCTCTATCTAGTTCCTCCATGATCATCGTTCCCAAACTGCTCTTACCTATACCAGCGATGCCGGTGATAGTGACGAGTGGAGGCACTTCCTCCTCAAGGGAAGATAGGATCTTCTCTTTCTCTTCGTCACGACCGTAAAAGTCACCTTTCGCAGGATCGTTGACTATCATCTCGACATTCTCTTCTTCTGAACCTTTTATGAAAGGTGATTCGAATTCTTCCGGGATCAGAACTTCCTTCTTCCTCATCCATTCTTCGATATCGAAGGGCGTTATATTCGGACTTTCTTCTCCCAATAACTCAATAGCATTCTTGATCGTTATCTTTTTTCTCTTGTCGTCTTGGATCGAGATCTCCTCTTCTTTCAACTCGTTTTCTATCTCTTGGGCCGTCTCCTCTCCCTTATCAGTTAGAAGAAATATTTTCCTTCTTCGGTCAAGACCTTTAACCCTAGATAGTTCCTCTTTCACGAGGTCATCATCTTTAAGGGTCGAAAGCTCTCTGCTGACATTGTTTTTCAGCATGTCTAATGCATCGCTGATCCCGTCTTGGCATAATAGGTGAGGGGCTACATACTCTCCCTCGTAATCGACTTTTTTCAATAGGAGGAGGATTCGCTCCTTGTGTGTCAGCGGTCCACTGTTACCCATACATGAACACCATGAGATCTTTATTATTTATATTTATATCATCGATAGTTTGATAGTTTGATATATCGAGTGATAGAATCGGTATTTACCCTTATATACTTGAAAATATTTTCTTAGTATGAAAAATAAAGAGGTGACTATCTATGAAAAGATTGTTAGGCGTGATTATAATAGTAATGTTGACATTTTCCTCTGTAGGCTCGATAGGTCAAAGCTTTCGATCGAACACACGAGATACTGTGAGCGAAACAAACGGTATCGAATATGAAAGCTTGAACTACCGGGTCAATATAA
>CAZPCW010000040.1:0-21057 GCA_964585175.1 uncultured Thermoplasmata archaeon | reverse complement strand
GGATTTAACATCCCTGCATGTTTCGCAAGGTATTGCTCAACATGCCGAGGTAGCTAAGTCCGGCCCAAGGCGGTGGCCTCGAGAGCCACTGGTGCTCTGCACCTCAGGAGTTCAAATCTCCTCCTCGGCGCTCACTCATTCTATTCGTTCGCTTCTCGTCGGAGATTCGAAAATGAAGGGGAATCAAAGATTCCCCGCACTCACAAATCAAAGATTTGTTCGTCTCCTCCTCGGCGCTTTTTGTATTTTCTGAGTGGTAAGGAAGAAAATCAAAAAGCAAGGAAAATCTTTGATTTCCTGGGTCTTCAATACTTTTGAGCGTAGCAAAAAACAAAAAAGTAAGTGGACAAGAAAAAACCTTCTAAATCCTCTATCCATCTTTACTCAAGAATCTTCCTTATACTTATCGATAGCTTTCTCGATCTTTTCTGCGGAATCCTGATCATTTCGTTTTTCGAACCAATCTATCAATTCATTCCCAAATTCTAAAGTTTCCTCCTCTGGAATATCCTCTTCCAAGGCAAATCTATCGATACCCGATTCTTTCAACAATGCTTCTTTAGAGTGATAGTTTATATCACCCAGCTCGGAAGCGTAAGTTAGTAGAGCACCCATCAACTTTTTAGTAGTATCGATATTCTCCGAGGAGATCATCTCTTCTACGCTCTTGACAGGTGAAAGTGGTTGGTAGAGAGTATTGAAGGCCAGGTCCCTAAATATTTCATCCACGTTCTTTGCAGTCTTCGCAGATGTGAAGTAGATACTGTCGAAGTTATCCGATTGCAGAGCAACCAGTTTTTCTCCTATCTCTTTTTTATCCTTCAGATCGTTTTTATTGATGGCTAGAAAAATAGGGGCTTCTTCACTGGCCATCTCTCTATATTTAGGTATCCAATTCTCCACCAGGTTATCAAGAGTTTGTTTTCTAGTGCAGTCTGCTACCGCAAGTGCTCCAGAGGAGCCTCTAAATGCGGTTTTTTGAACATTATCATAACCGCTCTCGCCCATGATATCAAAGATAACCAGATTTACATTGTATTCCATAATAGAGACCTCTTTATTGTAAACATTCGTACCCACGGTCTTCAAATACTGTCCCCCAAACACATTCCGAACAAACCGTAAGATCAAAGATGTTTTCCCTACGGCTACATCACCAAGAAGATTTATCTTCTTCTTATAACTTCTTTTTACCATATTGTTTCACCTTCATAATATGACAATCCACCCATTGTACCTTTTTTAAATTATTTATTTAAATTAAGTTATTTATAGGTTTGGATTGAAAAGATTTTGATTTGTCACATTTTTTTTGATTTATTTATTAATAGTTTCCGTCTTAGAGTTGGGAGTAAAATGTAAAAATTAAATACATCCCACTCCTTTCGCCTGATAAAGCACCAATAGCACCAATCAACATAATATCCAATTTATCTCCAAGGAGATAAGATGAAAAAGTCTATATTATTAGGTTATCACCGCAGAAGCGGAAGCACCCTGTTGATGAATCTCATGAAGGCTTTCGATTCATTGACCATTTACGGGGAGATGCCTTCGATTCCTATCATGATAAGATATATTTTAGGTGATGCCCGGGTAAATAATAACATCTGTGCAAAACCCATGGATCTGTTCTATTTGGCATATCCAGAGAATTTCAGGAGATTCTACAATAATTTCGATAAATTCGTTTGGATAAGCCGTATCCCTATGGACACATATCTTTCTGAGATGGAAACCGGTTATATGTATCTTAGTTATCTATCGAAAAAAGAGGTTAGAGGGATAAGAACAAAATTCTTTGATCGCTGGAAAAAAGTCTACTCCCATTATTTCGCAAATGAAGACAAATGGCATCTAGTCAGATATGAAGATCTAACTGAAAATACAGCCGAAACTTTTGAGGAACTCTCTAGATATCTAGACCTTGATCATTCGCCAAAAAAACTGCAGTTGGATAGTTTAGATGTGAAGTGGGATGGTGGAGACACAAAGATATTGAATTCGGATAGCATCCATACAAAATCAGCTTCTCGATTTAAAGAAGAAATGAAAGACGAACAGATAGATCTTTTCAAGGATAGACTAGGTGATGAGATGGAGAGATTAGGATATGATATCTGAAAAGTATTTTCTAATATATCTCTCTCATTGGAGGCGGCTTTAAATGCTCTTCATTATCGGGTTTATGCTATTTGTGGGATTGGGTGCGGGTGTGATCACCGGCCTCATCGGAGCCAGCGCGGTAGGTTTCGTCGTCCCGATGTTAGTAGTCGTGATGAATGTCGATCCATACGTGGCTATCGGCATCAGTCTAGCGATCGACGTCGTCGCATCGCTTTTCGCTTCTAATACATATTTTAACCATGGGAATCTCGATCTTAAAACGGCCGGTCAGATCTCGATACCTGCGGTATCGGGAGCTATTTTTGGAAGCTGGTTCTCCAGTTATATCCCTTCGACCGGTCTAGGTGGATTGGCGGGCATCGTTACGGTCATCATGGGGGTGAACTTTATCAGGAAGCCGATGAATTCTTACGTGAAAACTTTCAAGAAAAATCTCGACCTTTCTATTTTACAGAAGTACAAACACATTTTTGCAATGATATTCGGATTCGGGATCGGAGTTATAAGTGGGACCATGGGGGCTGGGGGAGGTATAATGATCTTACTGGTCCTCGTCTTTATCTTGGATTACAGGATACACGAAGCGGTGGGTACATCGGTCATGATAATGGTTTTCACGGCCTTATCCGGCGCTATCGGCCACGTAGTATTCGGCGAGTTCTTGATTTACTATGCGTTGGTCGGCTGTGTTGGCGGAGCGATCGGTGCACATCTAGCCGCTAATTTCGCCAATTTGATTTCAGAAAAAAGATTGGGAAGGATAGTCGGTGTGATCTTCGTTTTGCTGGGTAGTATGATGATCGTAAAGCAGTACTTTCTGACTTGAACTAAAAGTCCATTTGAAGAGATTTTCTTCAAAATCCGATATCGTAAACCTCCTTTCAACGGTCATCATCTTTGGAGTAAAAAGGGGAACACGAATCTTTGGAATAAAATATATTGGCTATTGACAGTCCTAAAAATGTTCCGACCATATCAAATGCGATATCGGTTATCGTATCCAATAGATTATCCTGGAGGGTCGCGGTGAATATTTTATCGAATAAAAATTCGAATATCTCCCAGATCGCCGAGATAGAGACCATCAAAGTCACGACTAAAATCGGGATCAACCAAAGAGGTATATTTATCATCTCCGAGATCCTGTTTAAATAGATTAGGATAATATATGTGAAAATCGCGATCAAAGTTCCGCTCATAAAATGGGTGATTTTATTCCACCAAAAATAGGGTATTCCAAATAGGGTACAACGGCCAGCGACTTCGCCGATGACATATAAAAACAAGATCAGCAACATCCAAAAGTGAAAAATAGAGGGTATATTTCTTTCGGTATCCAATGTGTATATATATGGAAAAATAGATAAGCTAAAGGCAAAAAGAGCAAGAACAAAAATGTAAAGATCAGAAGTATAAAAACCATAAAAGAGTACGATCGCGAGACCTACCTGTAAGAATTGTGATATCAAACGTCTTTTCTCCCCTATCTTTCCTGAAAAACCAGCGTTTAGTGTGTCTATAAATTCCTTTCTGAGATCTACCGAATCTGTTTTGAATCTAGATCTGAAGTTATCAGGCAGATCATAATCTTTGTTTTCCAAATATTTTTTTGCGATGTAACTCCCTGTAAAAGCAAAAAGTGAGATGGCAAATAAATAACCCATAAAATCGTCATTGTGCCTCAAAAGTGTAGTATCAAAGATCAAGTCGATCACAAATCTTCCTAAGCCTATGATCGCTCCTACCGCTATTGAAAATAATATTATTAAAGAAAGAGTCATAGGAAGATTTACGCGCACTCCAGTGTACCGATTTAAATTAAAAATGACCATCAAACTAAAAATAGGTAAAATTATTCCAAAACTTATTATTCTAAGGATACCGGCGCTTCCCAAAAGAAGAGGGATGGATATCAATTTTATAATATCCCATTTCACCAGTCTTTTTTCCTCCATCTTCGATATTCCGAACAACAGTCCTAAATTGATGATAGAGATCGCGATCCAAAATGTATCTGCCCTGATTATGGACATTGTCAGGGCTGCAGTGGTTAAAGGAATCACGATAGATAGAAACAAGTTTTTTCGAAGCTTCCCTTTCATCCCTTTAATAGAAGTCTTTTACTAATATATAAAATTGTTATGTTATTGCTAAATAGATTATTATTTATAATATTTGATGCGTTTAGAAAAATCTATTTTTTATAGATATGAGTTTCTCAAGGGCGGTTTCTTTTATATCTATCAGCAACTGCCATATCTCCTTCAAAAAGGTAAAGGCTTTCTCATAATACATCACAGCCGCGACGATAAGTGTGAAAAAAAGTCCTGAAGATATGTTAGATACTGAGGGATACTGACTAGCTGTTTGTTGGGGGCCCATGTTTTCACTCACTATTGCAGTGTCCTCCGCGACTATAACCCCATAATCGAGTGAAGGATCGGGAATCGGGATTGGACCCAAGAACTGGAAAAAGAGTTCCATCTCAAAATAATAGAAATCTGTAGTGATTGGATACAAAAGGGCCATCCCTTTTCCGAGATCAAGGATCATGTGACTTGCCAGATAAAAAAAGGCGATTAAAGCGTAGCTCTTGTGCTCCGAGTGATATCTGTAGATGTAGATCAAAAGGACTAGAGGGATGATTATCGCGATGAAGATATTGTGAAATATCATCCTGTGTAGTCCTCTGAAGAAAAAACCTAGATCCAGTACTATGGTAAAAGGAAGCAACAATAGGGCTTTTCTGGTCTTTACCCTTAATGCGAGAAGGATGAGGAGGGGTATCGCAATATGAGCGAAAGTATCCATCTTGTAGAGATACCGACTTCAACGTATATATATCTTGGAGGTGATTATGGTAACAGGTCCTTTTCTAGCATGATGAAAATATTAAATTATGTGAACTCACATGAGCTAATCAGTGAAAAAAATGAAGGAACTAAGGGACAAATCCATCATGACAAAGTTCTTGATCCTTTACAAGTCGGCGGTAGATCAGCCTACGAAGTTGGCTGAGATCTCCGATGACTTAGAGATGAGCGAACAGGGAGTTTCGAATTATGTTTCAGAGTTAGAGGAAAACGATCTGTTGGATAGATCAAGAAATTCTTATCATCCCACCTCACAAGGTATGGAGCTGGTCAGAGAAGTGATCTCTAATCTGGGATCTTTTCTAGAAGAGGCGAGCGATGAGATTAATTTTATCTCGACCTGTACGGCTATCGCCTCTGAAAAGATAGAAGAAGGGGAAAAGATAGGTCTCTACATGAAAGATGGTTTTCTTTACGCTTCGCTGAGAGATTCATCCAGCGTTGGCACGGCTCTCTCCAGCGCGGAAGAAGGTGAGCCGTTAAAGGTCGGAGGACTTCAAGGCATAACCGAGATGGAGCTAGGAAAAATATATCTCCTTCAGTGTGACCTAGAGGGCGGAGCACAGGAGGAGGCCGAAGTGTTGGAAAAGAAGATAAAAGGTGAAGCCCTAAAATACGATAAACTGGCGATAATGGGAGAATTACAGTACGGCCTGTGCAACATGATTGGATTAGAACCGGATATAAAGTTCGCTCCTATAGAGTCGACGATTAATTCAGCAGAAAAGGGGCTAGACGTCCTATTACTGTTGTCAAAATCGGACATGGACCAGGTTTTGGAAGAAATAAACAGGAGAAACAGAGACTTCGATGAGGAATACAAAATAGACTATTCCGTATTGTAGGTCACTATAGGTATATCCCTCCCACAATCGGGGCACTTTCCATCATCGAGGTTCAATTTACCTGAGGAGAAGTAAGATCTTGATAATATAGTCTTTCCGCACTCCGGACAAACGGTATCATTGTCCGCACGGAGATTCCCCAGGTACACGAAATTTAAACCGACTTCTTCAGCTATCTTTCGAGCTTCTATCATCTTATCTTGAGAAGTAGCGGGCGTATCTCTCATCTCGTGATCGGGATGGAAGCGTGAGAAGTGTACGACGGAATCTTCCCCTAGATTTTCGATCACCCATTCAGAAAATCTCTTAAGCTCTTTTTCCGAATCGTTGTGATCCGGTATTATAAGATAGGTGACTTCTACATGCACGCCGTTCTCGACGGCTTTTCGTGCTGTATCGAGGACGGGTTGAAGTGTTCCACCGGCTAACTCTTTGTAAAATTCTTCAGTAAATGCCTTGATATCTATATTCATCGCGTCCAGATAAGGTATTATCTCCTTCAACGGTTCATTTTCTATGTAGCCGTTGGTCACGTAGACCGTATAAGCGTCTCCGTTTTCCTTCAATTTTTTGAACACGTCATAGCTGAATTCGTAGGAGATGGTCGGTTCGTTGTAGGTCCAAGCTATGCCGGATTGCTTCGATATCCTCTCGACCATCTCGTCTACGGAGTACTCTTCCAGATAAGGACTTTCTGGACTTCCGTTCGAAAGAGAGGCGTTCTGACAAAAACTGCATGATAGATTGCAGCCCATCGTTCCATACGATAAAACCTGGGTTCCGGGATGAAAATGATAGAGTGGTTTTTTCTCTATGGGATCGACGGCTAAAGACGCCGCCTTTCCGTAGATCAGCGAATACAACTTTCCACCTTGATTTTTCCTAACATTACAGAGTCCTCTATCTCCCGGAGATATCAGACAGTTGTGAGGGCAAAGATCGCATCGGACCTTATTTTCCTCTTTCTCCTCCCAAAACATCGCCTCTTTCATGATATCCTGTTTAATAATAAGTTACACTCTACAAATACGTTATGCCTCTACTGATAACACCAGTCCTTCTCTAATATCTATTACTTTTGGAAATTCCTCTTCTCCGAGCTAAGAAAAAGATACTAGATAGAAGATCTCTGCTAAACCTTGGTAAAATCTGTGCTATTTTCTGTTAATCGGAAACGACTTTATCTGACTTCTACAATTCTTTATAGGCATCTGATCTATGCTTTATAGATAAGATATATACAGTCCCTTCTTCTTTATCGATATCGTAAAACACTCTGTAGTCTCCTACCCTCAATCTCCAAAAGTCCGAATCTTTGATCTTTTTGATATCCCCTTTCCCTCTTGGCAAGGGATCATCTTTTAGAATTTCTTTTATCTTATCTTTTATTCTATTGCGTTTCTCATCTGAAAATGATTTTAGTTCTTCAACGGCCCTCTTCTCGATCATCAAATCGAATCTCATCCGAATTCCTCATCGAAGTCTACGAATTCACCTTCCTCTCGTCTTTTACTCAACATTTCTAAAAACTTTTTCCTTTTATATGCTTCAGCCATTTCATTGAGCAGTTCATCATAAGTTTGCCCTTTATGTCCAAGCTTTTTGATTTTTTCCAGGGTCTCATCTGTAACCGGGATTCTTTTATCTGCTTTAGCCATCATTAATTGTAAATATTTTACAATATTTGTAAGTTTTGGTCCTTCTCCTAGATCAAAAAATGAATCATCTAGCGAGTGGATGAAATTTGATCTCTATTGGATTCAGAACTTTTTGAGCTAAGGTTCCGACATACAATATAATTCACAAATATATATTAAACCAACATGGCGTTAAATCCTCACATCGGCGACCACATGAAAAACGTGCGGCGCGTAAGATTTGATCTTTTTTAGATCAAGTAGCTCATAACTCTCCTGAAGATTTTCATCCAATTCTGCTTTAACATCGTCGGGATACTCGGAATCTTTACTCCTGGTGTGGTAATGGATTACACCCGAAGCTTCCAAAAATTCCGACGCTTTATCGAGGTATTTCCAAGTATTGTGAAGATAACCCATGATCACTCTGTCCGCACCTTCAAAAGAAAAATTTCTATTGTCGCCGTTCCAAGCGGTCACGGTATCTTCTACCTCGTTTAAACTTATATTTTCCTTTAAATATCTATAAGCGGTAGGATTTATCTCTAGAGAATATATCTTTTCAGGATCTCCATGCACCGCCATAGGGAGTGAAAAATATCCTATCCCGGCGAACATATCAACAACCACCTCTTCACTGTCCACAGAATTCGCCATCCTGATCCTTTCACCGATATTCCCACTAGAGAACATCAGCTCGGCCGTATCTAACTTGTATTTCACCTCGTTCTCTAGATGAACGGTCTCGGTCTCTTCACCGTAGATCTTTTTTACGTTGGGCTCTCTAGTTTTCCCTTCGATACTTCCCTGAAGCATCACGGTTTTTGCATCCAATATCTCAGCGTAGGACTTCGCTATTTTCTTTTTGTGTTGTTCTAACTCCTCGGGCAGCTTAATCAATAGGACATCGCCGATCTTTTCCCATCTATCAGGTAACTTTTCCTCATCTTCTTTCAATTCAAGATTTTCCTTTATACGCCGAAAAGGAGTTTTTTTACTTTCTCTCGATTCCATATCAGTTTCAAGATCGTTTCCGCCTTCTTTCACCGGGATGATCAACTCGTTACCATCCTCCTTGATGGATCTTGAAGAGTCCAGATTATCTCTTTTCTTTAACTCTTCCAGTTTGCACTGACCTATTTCCTTCTCAACTCGAAGCACCGGACGACCTTTTTCGGACATACACTATCTCCATCTGATCAGGTCACATAAGTATTTTATAGTCATGAGGAACTAATCTCCTCTGATGAATAAAAGAGGTATAGTGCTGCTCACAGTCTTGATCATGACTTTGCCTCTGTTCTTCTCTCCAGTTTCATCAGCACAAGATGATATATCCTCTCCTGAGTACACCAACGAGTTGATCGGGGAAGTGAACACGCCGAAGATTGAACCAGGAAACTCTGGAGATATTATTCTTCGTTTAAAAAATCCCTATGAACCCGATATAACAATCAAAAATGTCACGTTCGAGATGGAAATATACAACTGCATCTATCTCGACAAAAACAAAAGTATTTCAGATGTGAGGAACCCACCGACTTTCAGCAACGGCGATATCAAGCAGAGCAGTAGCATAGACAAGATTGAAAGCGGAGGAAAAAAAGAATTGACCTATTCGATCTCCTCTTCAGAACAAACCGAAGAAGGTGTATATTCTATAAGGTTTAAATTGACATTCTGGCAGCAGGGTAACAAAGAAGTGATGATGTCTAGAGGATACTTTTCAACTTCTGAATTGGAAGAAGCGAGAGGATCAAGCGGTAATAATTCCTCAAAACTTGGAGGTTACAACACGTCTATGCTGGAGGTCAGCGGTATTCTACCCGAAACCTCTTTCACAGTCAGGAAAAAAATACCTCGATGGCCGCAGTACGCCCTTGGTCTGATCACAGGTGTTTCGGGATTACTTGCGGTCATGTTCTACATGCAGGAAAAATACGATTCTTTTCCATGGTTAGAAGATGCTTTTGAGAACTGGACCCGTAAATTTAAGGAGTTTGGGAGACGTTTTCAAAAGAGGTTTGACAACTCTTGAGGGAAAGTCTATATCTCCTTTTTTCTCTATGACTTCTCTAGCCTTCTGGTTATTCAACGTCCGGATGACTTCGTCTAGATCTTCGTCAGAAAGATCTTTGAATACTTCTCTCATCTTCATGCCTCTCGATATCTGTTTTCCTATAGTTTCCTGACATCTTTCGTGGTACTTGTACAATCTTTTCTCTGAGAGATCACCTTCTTTCAGAGCTTTTATCAAAACTTCAGAACAGATGTCGGCCGCCTTCAAACCTAGATATATTCCCCCGCCCGAAAGGGGCTTGATATGACAGGCGGCGTCACCCGCTAGTAAAAGCCTATCTGATACGGTTTTATCGAGATTACCTAGTGGAATCGCCCCCGAGAGGAAAGTTATGATCTTATCCTCGAGGTCCCTAGATTTCAAAAAATCCATCAGATGCGCGTAAGTATTTCCGTCGTCGCTGGCCAATCCGATCAGCTTTCCCGTTTTGTACGGAAGTTCATAAAGGAAAAAACCCGGAGCGGTCTCACCGCCTAGATGTATCTGAACTGATGTATCTTCAGAAGTCACTACGGCTTGAACCGCCGGAAGAACTTCTTCTGGATCCGGCAGATCAGCACTTTTCCTTATCACTGAACCGGGACCATCGGCACCTATCACTACGTCCGCTTCTAAGGATCTCTCCTCTCCTTCTTTATTATAGAACAATCTTCTCTTATCGCCTATCTCAGCGCTTTTAACGGAAGTCTTTAGAGAAATCTCCGCTCCGGCTTTTACAGCCTTTTGCGCCATCTCTCTATCGAATTTCGTCCTATCTATAACCGCAGCTCTCCTTTCGTCGGTTTTTATTGGAAGAGACCTGCCTGAAGGAGAATTCATCACGGCTTTTTGAGGGAAACCTATCACACTGTCGGTGCCGGTCATCGATACAACTCGATCACTCACTAGGCCCGCGCACTGGACTGGTTTTCCGATGGATGCGCCTTTCTCCAATACTTTTGTCTCATAGCCCGCTTTAGCTGTTCTTTCGGCTATCCTCAGGCCTACGGGACCCGCTCCTACGACAGCTACTTCAGTCAATGCGGATTTGTAGAATGGTCATCTCTTTTTAACGTTTCGCCGCCGAGGCCTCCGATAAAGGATTTAAAGGTGTACCTTATAAAACAGTTCATGAGATTGAACGACACCGAATTCCCTATCCTGGATAACCACGTGCACTTACAGAAGCAGGGCAAAAACGTCGAAGCCGTAAAAAAGTTTGAAAGATCTGGAGGAACACATCTGATATTATCTCATCTACCATACCATGATCTGAGAAAATGGGACGAAAACGGATACGAACCCATCTACGAGAGAACCGTCAGTTTAGCGGAAAAAGGCATGGAAAATACCTCGGTAAAAATATTCGTGACTTTGGGGCCGTATCCAGTCGATCTTGTCGACCTGAAAGACAAAGTCGGACTGGACAAAGGTGAGAATATCTTAAAAGAGGGGATGGAACTCGCTTCCGAGTACGTAGAAAAAGGAAAAGCTGTGGCTCTTGGAGAGATCGGTAGACCGCATTTCGACGTTTCAGACGAAGTGATGCGGGCCTCTAATAGAATAATGAAATATGGGATGGAACTCGCCGCCGACTTGGACTGTCCCGTTGTGCTGCATACTGAAAGCACAACACCAGAAGTATGTGAAGAGATAGGCGAGATGGCCGAGGAAGTCGGTCTTTCGAGAGATAAGATAGTCAAGCATTACTCACCACCTTTGATCGAAAGAGACGAAAATCACGGTTTATTCCCATCGATATTGGCGAAAGAAGAGAATGTTGAGGAAGCTATATCAAAAGGAAACAGGTTCATGCTAGAGACCGACTATCTAGACGATCCGAATCGACCCGGAGCGGTGCTCGGGATAAAAAACGTTCCCAAGAAAACGAGAAAACTTTACGAAGAGGGCGTTCTAGAAGAAGAGGACCTGTGGAGAATACACAAAGAGAACCCAGAAGATGTCTATGACGCGGATATAGAGTTATGAGCTGAGTTGGTCCTCTATAAGTTCTACCAACTCGTCGAGACAATCTTCACATATACTCTTATCTCCAACTTTTTTATATTCCTTGGTCCAATTCCCACAGAAGTGACATCTATCGGAACCGAGCGGCATATACTTTTACCTCCATTATTAACTAAATGTCGGTTCAGCTATTAAATTTCTTTTGCTCAGTAGGTCGCTCAATCTTGGTCAATCCCACTGAGTATAGTCACAGTTCGTGCAGTATTTGCTCCCGCTGGACGAAACGACCAACGTCTTCTTACCACACTGGGGACATTGCTTTTTTTGTTCTCCAGGAGGACTCGACGATCTTTCGGGCTCTTCCTTCCACGGATCCGAAGGTGAAAGTTGAGAATCTTGGGAAGGTTCAGCTTTCTGCGAGAATCCTTTCGATTTGGATTCCTGTGACGGTTTAGGTGGAGGTGGAGTTTGTGAAGATCTTCCCTGTTGTTGACCCATCTTTCCTCTTGAGTTGGAATAACTCTGCTGACTTTGTGAATAGGCCTGACTGGAAGGAGATTCTCTCACCACATAAGTATCGGCTATCCTATCACCTATCCTCTGATCATCGTCTGCGATCAATACTATATCAATTATCAATATGATAAATCCAATGCAGGGTATACTCCAAAGAAGCCTAGCTAGATTTCGGATCAATGAAGGTCCATACCCGACTTCTCTTCCATATTCTCCGACCACTTTTATGTCAAGGACCTTTTTACCTAAGGTCGCTCCACCGAATTTTTCAGATTCCATCACAACGAAATAGCTAAACTGTATTAGGGCAGATAACAGAGTAAGGACTATTTGAAAACCGCCGTATATTGCGGTGAAATCGGTCGGTGAAGAAGTCTGTGGAGTCATCTGGAATGAAAAAAAGCCCGCCATAAAGAACAGGCCAAAAATCAATCCCATAACTAGAGAAATCAATAAGATATCTATTATATAAGCCCCTATCCTTCGGAGAGTAGAGGCCGGATTGATACTTGGATAACTCTGACCTTGCGGGGATTGCTGATAGCTGTAATCTTGAACCATATTATCCGAACCCATAGTAGGGATAAAAGGATTTTATATAAATTTATCCTTTTTCGAGATCCTACTGCGAGTCTACGGTGGCGAGCATAGTACAAGCTCGGAAAATCTTGTAGTTTGTTTCAATATCACCTTCATCTATTACGAACTCTTTCGGACCGGTTCTCTCCGCCGAGGGGAGAAGTTCCAAATTGTCCAGCTTACCTGCATCTTTGAACCAGACGTGAAAGCGCGAATCTTCAGGCTCTATTACCTTCCCTCTATCGTTCTCTATAGCTTCTTTCACTTTTTCTTTTACCTTTCCCCGGACCATCTTCGGGTGTCTGCACTTGGCACTATATCTTCCCGTGGCTTTTTTAGTCCGTACGTGAGGTATATCCGGGTAAAGTTCCTTAGCTTCACGGATGATCTCGTTATCTCCAGCTAGGAAGAAAATAGGCACGTCATACTCAGCCGCCAGAAAAGAGTTCATCGCGAACTCGCTGGCCATCACATCTCCGATCATCAGTTTGTCAACCACTCCTCCAGAATACGTATGAGAAAGAGTACCTTGACTGTGGGCCGAACTGTGATAACCTACGTAACCCACTCCGTTGAGTTCTTCGCTCAACCCTTCCATCTGTGAGAGAAGTTTTGGCCTTCCGCTGAAAAGTTCGACTCTCTCATCAAGATCTTCGATAACTATATTCCTCATTTTCCCGTGTCCATCTGTAACGTAAACGTCTTCCGCTCCCGCATCGAAAGCTCCCTTAGCAGCCGCATTGGATTCTTTCGTCATCAGTTCTTGAGCTCTATCGTATTCTTTAGAATCCATCTTGCATTGAGGGCCGGAAACCACTCCCGAGATCCCTTCGATGTCGACTGAAAATAGATATGTCATGATACCACGCTAGTAAAAACGGATAGAGGATTTATAATACTTTGCTAGTTTTACTTGAATAGGTCCTTACAACCCTTTCCGCATCACAGCCCAAATAATTTTGATTCTTGTTATCGTTACTATGTCATCTTAATGTTTGCATAGTCATGCAAAATTATTAATACGGCCTTTTTGTTTTTTGAAAATGAAAAGTAATGAGCAGTCGTTTATTTGATATCTTTAATTGGATTTTCACAATCCTCATCCAGATAATAAAGAAACCGGCAGATATATTGAAAGGTATGCGCCGGGAAGGAGTCTATTCTTTCCTGAAAGAAAGGATGAAAAGACCGGGAAAGGACGAGATACTAGAAGGAAACGTTCTTTCGGTGATGTTCAAATTAGGTTGGCCGATGATGGTCGCTACCTTCTTGAGAACCCTTTACAATCTTGTAGATACTTTCTGGCTTGGGAGGATCCCAGATCCTGAGGTCGCGGAATTATCCGTAACGGCTGTAGGTCAGGGATGGACCGTGGTTTTCATGATGATGTCCATACAGATGGGGTTCGGTATCGCCGCGTTAGCTATCATCTCGCAGCATACAGGCAACAGAAATTACGAAGAAGCCGATAGAGCCGCCGGTCAGCTTTACTTTATCGCTATCGTAGCTTCGATCCTTATAGGTATATTCGGCTACTTCATGACCCCTTCGTTCATGTCTCTACTAACCGGAGGAGAGGAAGCCCTCGCTCACTATGGAACGATGTACATCCAGATGATCTTCCTCGGTCTGCCCTTCATGTTCCTGTTTTTCGCTTTCATGTATACTTTGAGAGGATGGGGAGATACGATCACACCGATGAAGATCACCGCTATCTCTGTTTTATTGAATCTTATAATCAACCCGATACTCATATTCGGTTCCGGAGATATTCCTATTTCATTCATTCCTATAACTATACCCGAAATACCCTTCCTCGGAGCTATACCAGCTCTAGGAGTCAGGGGTGCCGCTATAGGAACGGTTACGAGCCGTGGGATCGGTTCTTTATATGCGACCTATCTGCTTTTCAGCGGAAAATTGGGTATAAAACTCGACTGGGCCTACTTGAAGCCCGATATATCTAGACTGAAAAATTTCCTGAATATCGGCATCCCCGCAGGAGTGGGTAGATTCGGTACTTCCATAGGTTTTGTTATATTATGGGCCATCATCTATCGACTTCCGAATCCTGAGGTCGCGGGAGCCGCTTACAGCGTAGGAAATAGGATACTGAATATCACCTTTTTGATCATGGGCGGCTTCGCCATGGCGATCAGTACCATGGTCGGACAGGCCCTGGGAGCTGACGACATCGAAAGATCGGAAGAGATAGCTAGAAAAGGCTTTTTAGCCGTTGCCGGATTGATGCTTTTCTTCACCGGTGTCTTGTTCTTGCTGAGAAACAATCTGATAATGATATTCATCCCTGAATCACCGGCCGTGATAGCCGAAGGAGCTAACTTCTTGGGGATATTCGCCTTAGCTATGCCTTTCTTTGGCGTCTACAGGGCTGTGACTTCCCTACTGGGTGGTTCGGGACACACACGACTGCAGATGGCTTTGAATCTGGTAAGACTCTGGGGACTGAGACTACCCTTCGTGTTCTTGTTCGCCATCTTGCTTTCGATGAATTCTATAGGTGTTTGGACCGGGATGGCTTTGAGCAACGTGGTCGCTTTCGTTCTAGCACTAGGAGTATATAAGACGGGCTGGTGGAAGGAAAAAGTGATCAAAGACCGGCCTGGACAGGGATCTAGGGCCAGTTTAGATAAAGACACGCCTAGAAGAGACGAGGATGAAAGTAAGGATTGAATACACAAAAAAGTGGTTTTCCTTTCAAATCTCTCTTAAATTGAACTGGATCACCTTTTCACCCCCGGCCTTGTAAACATTACTCACAAAATCTACTTCTATTTTCCCCTCATCTTTTTTCTTTAAGCATACATCTCGGTGGTGGACCGTCCCTTCATCTTTCAACTGCTTGAATTCTCTCCTGTTTTTAGCTATATTTTCAAAGCTCTCTAATTCCCACAGTTCCTTTTCTTGAAGCTCGTCTAGAGAATAATCCAAGATGTTTCTCACGTAAGGGTTTACATCTTTTATTTCTCCCGTCATAGCATTGATAAGCATTATTCCAGATTTTGCAGTTTCGAATACCCTTCTGTACCTTTCTTCACTTTTCTGTAGGGACCTTTCGGCCGTTTTCTGTTCCGTTATATCCACTAGATAACCTAGATAATAGGTGACCGTGTCGTCTTTCTCATCTCTAACTATCTTGGTATGGTCCTTCACCCATATATTTTCTCCGTTCTTTTTATTCAATCTATAAGGTTGATGATTTATCCTCTTGTATTCTCTTTCTTTATGGTAATCCCTTTCTCTCCTAACCTGATCGATATCTTTTCTCGAGATGATATCAGCGTAATCGATTTCGCCGTTCATCAATTCCTCCGGATCATAACCCAGTATATCCTTTACGTTAGGAGTTACATATTCTACGGGCCATTTCTCATCATTTTTCCACTTGAATAGTATCGTTGAACCCTCGACAAAGAGGTCACGCTCTTCTTCGAGCGAGTTCCTGATCTTTATCCTCTTTCTAGCCAAAGAAAGATCCTCTGTTATATCCTCTAGTAACTCTATCTCCTTTCTAGATACTAACCTATTCGGCTCCTGGCAGGCTATCAATATTCCAAAGGTCTCATCTTCGTCCTTCATCGGGATCAATATGGTTTTATGTTCTGGGTTTTTATGAGGATAAGCACATTCGTCACAGAATTCCATCTTATCGTCTATAACCAGTGTGGATCCGGAATCGACAACTTTCTTCACGCATCTGGGAGCGTCCCCCTGGCCCTGCTCGGTTATCTCCCACCCCAGCATTTCATGTTCGCCGGTTTTGGCAAAAGGCGATATCTTACCGGTTTTTTCGTTCTTGAGCGCTATTTCTATATTCAAATAGCCTCCCTGATCGTGAAGTACCCCTGTTGCTTTCTTCATAAGGGGCCGGATCTCGTCCTCCTGAAACTTGAGTTTGTTTATATTCCTTATAGAAGCGAGAAGAGAATTTAATTCGACCAACATCTCCGCGTTTTCCCGATGCTTGACTTCTTTCTCTATAACTTTTGCTAAATAACTGTACTGAGATTTCGGATCTTTCCCTTTTTTCACGTAATGGTTTGCTCCTAGATTTAGGGCCTCCATGGCAACTTTTTCCTGACCCCTACCGGTAAACATTATGAACGGTATCGAGCTTTCCTTTTCCTCCCTTAAAATCTTCAAAAGTTCTATCCCATCCAATTCCTGCATCTTATAATCTGATATTATCGCATCGTACTGGTTCTTTTGGATCAGTTCCAAGGCATTTTTGCTGGACATCACTGTCTCTATCTCTAAATCATCATTTTCCTTCTCCAGGAACTCTTTAGCCTGGTTCAAAAGACTGGGTTCATCATCTATCAACAGCGCCCTCATATACCCCAACTGTTCAAATATATAGGTCACCAATGGTTAAATAGTTTTTGAATCTTTTAATGAAACAAAGATCCCAATTGTTAATAAAAAGAAAAGGGTTTTCGTGGGACTCAAAATTTTTCTCCGTCTCAGTGAAGGCTATTAGTTTTCCTCCTCGTATTCTTCTGAGGGCCAAATGAAGCCTCCTATTATACCCGCCATGAAGCCTACCGGCCAGCTGATCAACCTCGCTGTAATTATCTGTTCTTCAAGACCGGATAATACCCAGATAGCTGTAAAGAGGAGTCCCACTATCATCGTAAAGATCACAGCGTCCTTTGAATATCTCTTCCATCCCAAGAAGATCAGTGTCATAACTGGCCCATAAACACCAGCAAGGCCAGCCCATCCCCAACCGACAACTTCGTAAACCAGTTGTTCCGTACTAAAGATCAATATCAGTCCTAATATAGCTACAGCGGCTGTTGTCAATCTTGATATGATCACTTTTCTTTTTTCAGATATCTCAGCATCTTTTCTGAAGACCTTCGCATACAGGTCTTCTGCCCAACCAGAACTGGCTACTGCCAACTGGGAGTCTGCGGTAGACATCATAGCTGCGAGTGCACCGGCTAACAAGATACCTCCCAACCAGCCCGGCGTATGTTGAAGTACCATGTAAGGCAGCGTCATATCCGCATTATTTACCAAATCTTCGGGAGCACCGTGCATGACTCTAGCCAATATCCCGATGAGGAAAGCACCTGTTGAGGTGAGAAGTCCCCAAACGAAAGCTACGGCCATTCCTTTTTTTCTTTCAGATTCGTTCTCGAGTGCCATCATCCTGACAAAGATGTGAGGTTCACCACCCAAATAACCCCAGATCCAGCTAAGATTGGCCCCAAAAAGCAAACCTAAAGCAGCACCTTCCCTGCCGCCAAACCAAGAATGGAGTGTCACGTCGGTATCATGTATAACAGTCTGAGACTCCAGTTGAGCCATTATGGCTATATCTGGGTCGGTTAAGACCAAGGAAAGCAGGATCAGTGGAAGAGCTATCAGTGTGAACACCATCATCAGCGCCTGGATCGCATCTGTATAGCTGGCTGTCAGCATTGCCCCCGAGATCCCAATATATGCAACGACTCCTGCAACTATCAATGTACCATATAAAGGTGTTAGACCGAAGATCTGATTCAAAACAGTACCGCCGGCTCCAAATTGGGCCCCTACATATGGTATGTAAAATAGGAATACAACCAGTGCGCCGACGATCCTTATACCGTCTGCACCGCCGGGAAATTTCTTCGCGATGTAATCGTTAGCCGTGACCGCACCTGTTTCTCTCTTTTCATCCATGAATTTTTTAGAATAAAATATCCACTGTAAGACCATACCTGCACCAGTACCAACTAAAATCCAAACAGCACTCAATCCCGTCGCCCAGGCCATAGCAGGCATACCGATTAGGAGCCACGCGGACATATCTGTGGAACGTTCAGACAGAGCTAGTATCCATCCCGGTATCTGGTAACCACCTATGTAGTAGTCCTCGGTCGTTTCGACTTTTCTTCCAGACCACCAGCCAATAAATATTATAAAAACTAGATATCCCACGAGTGGGATGAGTATATCCAACCTTGGTTCTACATTCATTTTTTTCACCTATAGCTTCATTTGTCTCTTTAATAGGCCACTAATAGTATAAGTAATTATTATATTAAAAAATATTAATATATTATCAAAAATTAATATGGTGGATCACTTTTCAAAGGTGAAGAATTTCTTTAGTAAGGTCTTAGATCTTTTAAAAAAGTTTGACCATAAACAAATTCATTCGAAGACCCCTCTAGCTGTTCTTCATGCCATTTTAAGTTTGATTTTGAATCTGCCCCCTCCCATATCAGAATCTTCTACCGTGATCTCCCCTCCATAGCCCTCTATAATACTCTTTACCATGTACATACCCAATCCGGTGCCCTTAGAACTAGGACCTTTAAATCCTCTTTCGAATATCTTATCTTTCTTCTCGTTATCTATACCTTTCCCATCATCTTCAAAATCGACGATAAGAGTATCTCCCTGTATTTCCGTGCTTATTTCGATTATATCACATCTAGAGTGTTTTAGTGAGTTTTCTAAGAGATTAAAAAACACTTCCTCTAAAAGTTCTCCGCCAAAGACTGTGAAATCTTCTTCGAAAAAACTTATTTCAACATCAGATGTATCGGTTTTCGCATTTATATCGTCGATCGCCCTTTCTAAATATTTCTTTAGATTGACTTCTTCGAGCGTGTCCTCCTCATTGATCTTCCTTAGTTTACGGATTTTATCTATAAGTTCCTCCTGGGTTTCAAGCGAATCGAGCGCTTTTTGAACAAACTCTTTTGCTTCATCACTCATATCTTCTTCCTTGCTGAGTTGTAGATACCCCTTAGTGATCTGTAGTTTATTTTTCAGATCGTGTCTCAATAGGGAATGTAGAAATTTTTCTCTTTTCCTTATCTTTCTCGTTTCGGTGATATCCCTATCTATCCCCAAATAGCCTATGAGCGAATCTTCTTCATCGTATATCGGAACGGCGGACGATTCTAAATACTTCATTGAACCGTCCTTGTGTTTGAACTTTCCGGGAAATTTTGTCCATCCATCTCCGTCTTTCAGATTTTCTTGGAACTCGCTCTTGTCAATCTTTTCTTTATCTTCTTCGGGCCAAAGCTCCCAAGCCGATTTACCTATTATCTCTTTTCTTTTATATCCCAAAAGAGGTTCAACCGCCTGATTAGAATAGACATGGATCCCATCAGTATCCATCATCCAGATCCAATCGGTTAAGAGTTCGAGCAAATTATCTAATTCAACGTTTTCTTCCAATTCAAGCTCCGTCAAATCCTCATCATCAGTATTCATGGATGCCTAAACACCTGATATAATGAGCCAATTCATTTATTAAGATTTCTATTAACTATAACTTTTTTTGGATAGTTACTAATTATTTATATAGATAGCAGTTATATCCTTGGATATTCAGTCTATAGAAAACCGTTTTTCTCCTAGCTAGCTTTGTTTCGTTCTGAGCTTGCATCGTCAGCAAAGGAACATATCACGGACATCGTCGTTCTTCTCCCACTGGCCTATAACGCCACAATCGATCATCTTTTTTCTCCGCCTGATCTGAAGAGGATAGGTACCTGCCGATCGTTTCACCTGAAATCTGGAAATTCAGAGCCTTTCTAAGGTCCTGGATCTTGGCTTCTCCAAGCTCTTTCAAAGATTTCAAGACTTTTCTTCTCTCTCTATCTCTTTTTTCTTCGTCTTTGAACATCTGTAGTTATTTGTGTTGATATCGGGTATTTTAATTTTTCTCTAGTATATCGATATAACAATAAAGTTATGGGGGCGGAGGTAGCAGATATAGGTCAATGACGTTTAAATGCCCAACTCCACAATTATACCTCGTCGAGGGCTACGATGGTTTGAGATCTGAGAGGCATTATTTAGTCAGATGATCCACTCTCTTTCGACTTCCTTTACCCTATCGAAGTCGTCATCCTCCGATATCATCTTATCTGCATCTTGGTCTAGAGCACAAGCGAGGTGGATCGAATCTCTTGGATCCAACCCGTGCTCCTCGATCAATTTATAAGCGTTCCAAAGCAGCGATGTATCCACATCGACAAACTGTAGATTCTTCATCTCAAGAATCGCTCTTCCGGCTTCTAGAGCGTTTTCCTCCCCTTTTTCTCTTTTAACCATCCAAAAAACTTCATCGAAAGTCAGAACTGAAGTGAAGGCCACATCGTTTCCTTTTCTTATATCTTTGATGTGATCTCTAGCCTTTTCGCCTTTTTCGTCATCGTTCAGGGCTGCATAGATGAAAAGATTGGAGTCGACGTATTTCAATCTCTCTCCTCCAGTTCGGATTCGTACGCTTCGTGGGGGTGGATATCTCCTTTGACCTTCTTCTCACTTTTGGCTATATTTTCAAAGATTTTTTCTGTGTCCTCGTCTTCTTTTTTGATCACGATCCCATCTTCGGTGAATTTAAACTGGACTTTACTACCCGAGTGTATACCCATCTCCTCCCGAAAGTCTTTAGGGATCACCACCTGACCTTT
>CAZPCW010000039.1:0-21179 GCA_964585175.1 uncultured Thermoplasmata archaeon | reverse complement strand
GTAACCTTTACCAAACGGCTGGAAGCCCCGTCCTTTAGGGCGGGGAGGATGTCACTCTTCTTCCAATTATCACTCTTCTTCCAATTTTTCCTCTAATTCAGCGATCCTTTCCTTTAGTTCTTCTATTTCCTTCTCTTTACTTCCTGTAGTTTCTGTAGGCCCTATCATCTTTTCAAACGTTTCCTTCATCGGCTTGAAGAAATCTCCTATCATATTTTCGTAATCTCTGGTGGTAAACTCTTCGATCTTTTGTGCTAACATGGGCTTTTTACTGCCGAGATTCTTCCAAAATTCTTTGTAGATGTGATCGTGCTTTTCTGGTATTTTTGAAAGCTTGTCATCTATTTCTTCAGAAATGGCGTTCCATTGTTCTAGAATCTCGCCTCCTTTTTCACTGTGTTCTTTCGCTAATTCTTTCATCTTCTCCGTAATATTATTGGAAAATTTGTCCCATGTATCATAGAGTTCCTCTTCCATGTCCTCTAGTTCGTTCCTTCCCTCTTCTAGTTCGTCTCGAACCTGGTTGACCATGTCGAACCATAGTGGATATAGATCGCGCATTTTCTTGTCAGAGTCATCTATTATCTCTCTGCTTTCATCTGTATGTCTCTCTATTATATCGCTAATTGCGTTCTTTCTCAATTCTATAGCTATAGGTATCTCCTTTAAATGATAGCTCATGTCCTTGGTGAAATCCTGCCATTCCTCTTTCAAGTCATCTAAATCCTCTTCAGGTATCTCCGTGCCAGCCAATCTTTCTATACCTTTTTGTATCTCTAAAGATCTTTTTTCCCATAATTTCTCGACTTCTTTCCAGTATGTTTCTGGGCTTATCTTGAAGTCTTTCATGCCTTTTTCTACTTCCTTCTGCAAGTCTTCCCAGAATTTTTGAATGTGCCGAGAACTTGCCATGTCAAATCCTTTCAACAATTTATCTGGAGAGAATAGATCCTCACTTTCTTCTTCAGTTACATTGACTTCGACTTCTTCTCCTTCAGATTCTTCTTCAGATATCTCTTCGGAACCCTCTTCTTCAACATCGCCTTCTTTTTGAACCTTTTTGAAAAATTCATCTGAAACCATCTGCTCTGCGATTTCATCCTTTGTCCAGCTCGTTTTTACCTCAACCCCCAATTTTTCGAAAAGATCTTCCATCTCATCTTTAAGAAATTCAACTTTTAACCTTTCGATCAATTCCTCTTTTTCTTCCGTCCTATCCCGCGTTTCAAGATATCTTTGAATTAGTTCATCCATATTTATCACTCCCATATTTCACCGAAATATTAGCATAGAGATTTATATATCTTTTTATCAGAAGATGTTTAAGGGGTATGGATATTTCAATATTGAGCGATTGAGTTTCGCGGATAAAGGCATCTTCAGAATTACTATTCTAAACCCATTTAAAAAATCAAAAAAAAAGATGAGTAGCGGGGAGTGGATTTGAACCACTGGTCTCCGGGTTATGAGCCCGACGGAATATCCTGGCTATCCTACCCCGCTCTGATGCATTTGGAGTATAAAACTCAACTCTGGGATTCTCTCATACGGATATGTGTCTTATAAATTTTTCCTTAAATGTTCAGTCGCGCTTGAACCATTTCGAGATATCATTTTCCGTGAAACTCACTATCGTGGGTCTACCATGAGGGCAGGTATATGGATTTTCCAACTTACCAAGATCTTCTAAAAGTTCTTTAGCCTTCGTGATGGACAGTTTATCTCCGGCAGTCACCGAAGAATGACATGCCATGTATTTTACCATCTCTTCACGTCTCTCTTCTATAGAATTACTCTTCCACTCACCCAATTCGTCCAACACGGAATGAAGTATTTCCTCTTCCTGCACCTCGCTGAATATGACAGGTACCCCTCTGATCCTGAAAGTGGTCTTACCAAAATGTTCGATCTCAAAACCGAGTTTGTCTAGCAGTTCGTCGTTAGCTCTCAAAAGTGCCGCTTCTTTAGGTTTTAGTTCTATTGTCTTAGGCGAAACGAGTTTTTGGCTGTCTACTTCTTCTTTGACTTTTTCCTTCAGATTTTCATAATTAATCCTCTCGTGAGCAGCGTGTTGATCGATCACCGCCATACCAGAAGGAGTTTCCGCAACGATGTAAGAATCTTTCAGTATGCCCACTACTGTCATATGATCTAATTTTGATTCCTTCACTTCGGACTCTTCTTCCATCTCCAGTCTGGACTGAATACCTCTCTTAGAGGTCTTTTCTTCACTTTCTTCTGCCTTTTCCTCCTCTTTATCGGTTTTCACTTCTGGCTCCCCAGAAGATGTAGGAATCAGATTTTCGTCCAACAACGCCTCGTTTACGGCTTGGGATATCCTTTCTCTCACTTCTTTTTCTTCCAAAAATCTTATTTTAGTCTTCGTGGGATGAACGTTGACATCTATTTTCCCATTATCTATATCTATCTTAAGAAAAGCTAGAGGATAGCGACCTTTTTTTAATAGGGTTTCGTAACCGTCCACTATACCGTCTTTTAATACATTGTTCTTCACATAACGGCTGTTCACATAGGTGAAGATATGTTTTCGATTCGACCGAGTTATCTCGGGCTTGCTAACATATCCCTCCACTTCGAACCCATTGTAACTTTTTTCAACTTCCACCATCCTTTTCGCAACTTCTTTACCATAAATGGATTTGACATTTTCCAGCATCGAACTGGACTTCGGTACAAACGTCAATTCATTACCGTTGTGGACCAGTGAGAATTTTACTTCGGGATTCGCTATAGCGTTTCGGGTCACCACTTCGCTGATATGAGCCAGTTCCGTGTTGGTCTTCTTCAAGTATTTTTTTCTCGCCGGCGTGTTGTAGAAAAGATCTTTCACCTCTATCGAAGTCCCGACCGCGCAGCCGGTCTCCTCCACTTCCTTCACTTCATCTCCCTCGAGAGTTATCTTCGTCCCTTCGAGCTGGTCTTCCGTTTTCGTGAGCGCAGTAACTTTGGAAACCGCGGCTATACTTGGCAGAGCTTCGCCTCTGAAACCCAAACTCCCCAAATCGTCCAAGTCGTCTATATCTTCTATTTTGCTGGTAGCGTGTTTTTGAAAGGCTAATTCGACTTCATCGCGAGTCATCCCGCATCCATTGTCTTTCACTTTTATCCTGTCTTTACCACCTTTCTCTACTTCCACTTCGATCTCGTCCGCTCCCGCGTCAAGCGAGTTCTCTACAAGTTCTTTCACAACCGAAGCGGGCCTTTCGATCACCTCGCCGGCTGCTATCTGATTGATGGTCTTTTCAGAAAGAACATTTATTCTTCCCATCTCATTCCTCCTCAACTTCTTTTTTCAATTTCCAGAGCTCATTTATAGCATCCATAGGGGTCATGTTATCCACTTCAACATCTTTCAGTTTTTCTACCACGGGATGAGACCCGGATTTCGTCTCTTCTTCTCCTTCCGGATCGAAAACCATCTGAGTTAATCGAGGACCATCATTCTTCTCCATCTTTATCGTATGATCCTCTTCTATCTGTTTCAAGACTTCGTGGGATCTTTCAACTACCGGCTCGGGAAGCCCCGCTAGAGAGGCTACATGGATACCGTAACTTTCGTCTGTACTTCCCTCTCTGACTTTTCTCAGGAACTTGATCTCGTCTCCGGTGTCTTTTGCCGCGATATGCAGATTCTTTACGCTGTCCAAAGATTTTTCGAGCTCCGTGATCTCATGATAGTGCGTGGCGAAAAGCGTTTTAGCTTCTATCTCCCTGCAGATGTACTCCGTGACCGCCCACGCGATGCTGAGACCGTCGAAAGTGCTGGTTCCACTACCGATCTCATCTAGAAGTATCAAGCTGTCTTCAGAAGCGCTGTGAAGTATGTTGGAAAGCTCGACCATCTCTACCATGAATGTTGACTGTCCTTTCGTGAGATCGTCTAAAGCTCCTACACGCGTGAATATCCTATCTACAACACCGACTTTCGCCTCTTCAGCGGGTACGAAACATCCTACCTGAGACATCAACGTGATCAAAGCTATCTGACGCATGTAAGTGGATTTACCAGACATGTTGGGTCCGGTGATTATCAAAAACTGATTGTTCTTATTATCCAGTTCGGCATCATTCGGTACAAAGTTTTCGGCTATGGTGGTTTCTACCACAGGATGCCTTCCACCGTCGATGTCTATTTTCCCTCCCGGGAAGACTTCCGGCCTATTGTAGTCGTTCCTGATAGCTACCTGAGAAAACGTGGTAAGAACGTCGAGTTCCGCCACCGCTTCAGCTGTCCTTTGAAACCTTTCTGCCTCGTCCCCGACTTCTTCTCTGACTTCCTTAAAGATCTCGTACTCTAGAGCTTCCATCTTTTCCTCGGCACTGATTATCTCCTCTTCCTTCTCTTTCAATTCTTCCGTGTAATACCTCTCGGCGTTTTTCAAAGTCTGTTTTCTCGAGTAATGATCGGGAACGTTATCCGTCTTAGATTTGGGCAATTCTAGATAGTAGCCGTGAACTTTATTGTAACCAACTTTCAATTTTTTCACGCCGGTTTTTTCTCTTTCCTGTTCCTCCAAGGAATTGATCCATTCCTTACCTTCCTTTGATTTTTTCTTGAGGGTGTCTAGTTCCTCATCAAAACCATCTTTTATTATTCCACCCTCTTTCACCGTGGCCGGCGGATCTTCGACTATAGCGGAGTTTATCTTCTCCTTTATCTCATCTAATGTATCGATCCTCTCGTAGATCTCTTTCAATTTACTATAACCGTCTTCTTCTGAAATCTCGTCTTTCAACATCTGCTTTAGCGGCTTTACTTTGGAAAGAGTATCCTCAATAGCTAAGAGGTCTCTAGCATCGGCGTTACCGTACACCACCCTGCTGATAAGTCTTTCCAGATCGTAAAGACCGTCCATTTCTTCCCTCAGATCGTCTCTAAGAAAAAGACTCTCGGTGAGCGTCTCCACCGCGTCGAGTCTGTTCTCTATCTTATCCAGGTCCAAAAGAGGCTGCTGGAGCCAAGTTCGAAGTTTTCTAGAGCCCATGGAGGTGACCGTATCGTCCAAAACGTCGAGCAGCGTACCCTCTTTACTCCTGTCTCTCAAGCTTCTGAAGATCTCTAAGTTTTTCATAGTAGTAGCATCTAAAGTCATATACTCGTCGGTCGAGTAAAATCTCAATCTTTTGATGTAATCCATGGTCCTTTTCTGAGTATCTTTCAAATAGTCCAGTATAGCTCCGGCAGCCTTTACTGCCTTTTCTCTACCTTTCAATTCGAGTGGCTCCAAGGTTTCTGTACTGAAGTGGTCAAGAATCTGTGATCTTGCCGTGTGAAATGCTTCTTCGCTGTGACTGTGGATCATCATCTCGTTTTCCTGTCTTATTTCTTCAACAAAATTGTCCTGTTCAATGAGTGAATTAGGTAGTAAACATTCCGTGGGTTCGTACCTCAGAAGTTCGGATAATAGATCGCCTTTACCCTCTACCTCGGTAACGAAAAAGTCGCCAGTAGAGACGTCGACCGCTGCGATACCATATTTCTTTTCAGAAGATTTTTCAGAATCATATGAGGCATGCTCGCTTCCGTCTCCGTAAATACAGATGAGAAAGTTATTACCGGAACCTTCGATAAGACCGTCATCGATGACCGTTCCAGGTGTAACTACTCTCACCACTTCTCTATCAACTATCCCGCTTGCCTCATCCGGATCTTGAGTTTGTTCTGCGATCGCCACCGTATAACCCTTATTGATCAGGCGCTGGAGATAGTTTTCCGCGGAATGGTAAGGCACACCTGCCATCGGTGTCGGGTCCTCACCGTCCTTATCCCTTGAAGTTAACGTGATATCGAGTTCGTCTGAGGCCTTTTCCGCGTCCTCATCGAACATCTCGTAGAAATCACCCATCCTGAAAAAGACTATAGAATCTTCATACTCTTCCTTTATCTCGTAGTACTGCCGCATCATAGGCGTCAAGTCACTCATCTTTTACCTCACACCTTCCGTAATAGGAGGTTGTTTCACGTGTTCATTTGTGATTGAGGAAGGTTCATATAAACCTTTTTTGAAAGGGTAAATCGTATACTCTACATTTTCAAAAGATTCCAAGATGTAGATTAATGTTCAGGTTTTCTTTCCCGTATCCTTTTCACATTTATAAATAAAAAAAAGGTTTAGGATTCTTTTCCACCGAATTCTGCTGCAGCTTCAATCCCCTCTTTGGAAAGGTTCTTTATCAGAGCTAGCAGATCGGTCAGAAGTACCAATTTTTCTTCATGTTTGATTATTCCCTCCAGATACTTTTCATTGACCGGGCTTTCTAGCGCATCTGAGGGGGGTTCTATCTCGGAAGTATCGATGGTAGGTATCTCTGTCACCTCAGAGGTCATCACTCCTATATTTTCTTCTTCGCTGTAGAGGATTATCAATTGAGAATCCTCAGCATCTAGAACTAGATTTGAATTCAACACCTTAGGTAGATCGATTATGGTTATTATCTCGCCCCGTCGGTTTATTATGCCCCTGATGTTTTCCGGAGTAGAAGGCACGGGTGTTACTTCTTCTAATTGAATTATCTCTCTTACCTGAGATATAGGACAGGAAAGATAATCATCTCCTAACCGAAAGATTACCACCTGAAGGGATTCGTTCGCAGCTATTTTTTCTCCGATACCCATAATTACCACAACTGGTTTATTCTTTTTCACTTTCTATTTCGTACTTTTCGATAACTTCTGTGAGATTCGCTGCGAGATCAGATAATTGTTCCGCCGAAGCTGAAAGTTCTTCTACTGAAACTGTCTGCTCTTCCGCAGCAGAAGCCGATGATTCGGCTTCATTAGCATTTTGGTCCGCTATCTCCGCGACCTGTTCTATCTTGTTCGAAGCCTGCTGAAGATCTTCAGCGAGCTCGTCGACTGCAGAATTAATTTCGTTAATAGCTTCTGAGACAGATTCAGTAGACTCTCCGATATCTTTAAGAGAGTCAAGGTTCTGTTTAGTGATTTCATTAACCTCTTCAGATTTTTCTTTAACATCTTTGACTCCTTCAACCACATCCGAAGCATTGATCTGAGTCGCTTCGATAATCTCTTCGATATTTTCAGTTTCCTCCTGCGTTTCTTCCGCTAGTTCCCTAACTGAGTCTGCTACTACAGCAAAACCTTTACCATGTTCTCCTGCTCTCGCGGCTTCAATAGATGCGTTGAGCGCCAAAAGATTTGTCTGTTCGGCTATATCTGAAATCGTATCTATAACCTCTCCTATCTTGTCGGACTGCTCATCGAGTTCGAAGACTTTTTCAGAGGTTTCTTCAAGTGTCTCCTGAAGTTCTTCGACTTTTTCGGAGGCTTCTTTGGCGAATTGTTCCCCCTCCTCACTTTGGGCGGCCATCTGTTCGGCGGATTGAGCTATATTTTCTGCAGAGGCAGAGGTCTCTTCCATGTTCGCCGCTCCGTTCTCGACTCTTTGGCTTAACTCTTCGGTCATCCTTGCCTGTTCCTGGGTACCCTCTGATATATTCTGTACGGCTTGAGAAACGTTATCCGAGGCAGTGGTCAATTCTTCGGAAGAGGAGGCGATACTGTTTGCCGCATCGTCCACTTCTAAAGCAGCTCTTCTGGCTTCTTTTAGGTTTTTCTTAGTCATCTCTATGGAATTATTCACAGCTTCGGCTAAAGTCCGATAATCTCTCTCTAGATCGTCAGTTTTCACTCTGACCGTTAGATCACCATCTGCAAATTTCTCCATCGCCTCTCGGATCCTATCTACCGTGTTCTTAATGTCTGATATGTCCCTGAAACTTTCAGCTACACCTATCACTTCTCCATCTTCGTCTTTGACGGGCATCGCAGTCAATAGAGTGGGAACCTTTTCACCATTTCTTGCGGTTTTTTCTATCTCGATTTCCATCCTTTCTTCACCCTCTAGAGCTCTTTTCAGAGTGCAGCCTTCGCCGTGGCAAGCTCGACCGGAGAGCTGATCATAACATTTTACTTCGTTTTTTTCGATTTCTTCCTTTTTGACCCCCGTTAATTTTCTCATATCTTCGTTTTCCTTTATAACATTGAAATCTTCGTCTATTATCCTCTGCATGTTGCCAGATGTTTCGACTAGTCTATTCAGGTTTTTCTTTTCCTCTTCTAACTCCCCTATATCTTCCTCGAGTTTTTCGATCTTTTCCTTCTGATTTTTTTTCTCCTCTTTAAGATTCTCTACCCTATTCCTGCACTTTGATAACTTCTTTTCCAATTCTTTTACCTTTTCACTTTTTCCAAAAATACCCATCTATGCCACCTCTATAATGAGATTAATCATTTTATTTGGTTAAAGTTAAACAGTAATTATATTTATAAACTTTATCTTCGAAAATCGAGAAAAAAAGAGAAAGGATTTTAGAGAATCGATATAATTCAGTTAATATCATATCCTTCCACGATCTGGTTCAGACTCGCGGCGAGATCGGACAATTGTTCCGCTGAAGCCGAGAGTTGTTCCACCGATACTGTCTGTTCCTCTGCTGATGAAGCGGAGGATTCAGCCTCTTTAGCGTTCTGATCGGCTATCTCCGCAACCTGTTCCACTCTATTAGAGGCCTGCTGTAAGTCTTCTGCAAGTTCATCAATGGCGTCGTTGATCTCACTTATGGCCTCGGAAACGGATTCCGTGGAATCTCCGATCTCTTCCAACGATTCAAGATTCCTCTTTGTGATTTGATCTACCTCTTCAGATTTTTCTTTAACGTCTTTGACTCCTTCAACCACATCCGATGCGTTGATCTGTGTAGCTTCGATTATCTTTTCGATATTTTCAGTTTCTTCCTGCGTCTCTTCCGCTAGCTCTCTCACCGAGTCCGCTACCACAGCGAATCCTTTTCCATGTTCACCAGCCCTAGCAGCCTCTATAGAAGCGTTTAGAGCTAATAAGTTTGTCTGATCGGCTATATCTGAGATAGTGTCTATTATTTCTCCTATTTCATCTGACTGCTCATCGAGCTTGAAAGCCTTTTCGGTGGTTTTGTCTAATGTTTCTTGCAATTTGCTAACCTTTTCTGAAGCGTCTTTTGCGAATTCTTTTCCCTCTTCACTTTGAGCTGCCATCTTCTCTGCTGATTCGGATATATTCTCCGCTGAGGCCGAAGTTTCCTCCATATTCGCCGCTCCGTTCTCTATCCTCTGACTCAACTCTTCAGTCATCCTTGCCTGTTCCTGCGTACCCTCGGAGATGTTCTGGATTGACTGTGAGACATCGTCAGCAGCAGTAGTCATTTCTTCGGATGAAGAAGCTACCGATTCTGAAGCCTCGTCCAATTCCATCGCTGAATTTTTGAGATCTTTCATTTCCTCTCTAAGATTGAATATAGCCTCGTTGAGCGAATCCCCTATTTGCCGGTATGTTCCTTCCAATCCGTCAGTGTCTATTGTCTCGTTTAGATTCTGATTGCCCAAGGCTTCACTCACCTCTGAGATGTCACCAAATATATCTTCTAGATCTTGAGTGGTTTTATTCACGGAAGAAGCTATTTCTTTAAAACTCCCCTCCAATTTGCTTTCGTCGACTTCTGCACCGAATTTTCCAGAAGAGAGGTCGTCTACCACACCTTTGATATCTCTAAGGGCGATATTTACTTTCCTTATCGACTCGTTCGCAGATATAGCTATCTTTTTGTAATCACCATCTAGACCTTTCGTATCTATCTGCGTATCTAATTTACCTTCAGCCAGTTTATCCAGTACGTTCCTTATCTCTTCGAAGGAATTCTCGATATTATCCATACTTTTGTTAGCGGTGTTAGCCATCTCTTTGTACTCCCCTTTCATCTTTTTAGTATTCATCCTTTCATCGAGATCGCCTTTTGCTAGATTATTGAACGCTTCCTTTATCTCTGATAAGTTCCCTTTAAAGGATTTTTGCATTTTGCCGTAAGTATCGACCATTTCTCCGATCTCGTCATTCCCCGCATCGATATCTAATTCTCTATCAAAGTCTCCGTTCAAGAGAGATCGGGATATATCTGTTAGACTCTTTACCGGTTTTGAAATCTTCCTAGAGGTATATACGCCTAAAACCAAGGCTACTGCGAAAGCAGTTATAGTTAAGGCTATAAGATATCGTTGGCTATCCTCTTGAACCGTGTTAGCTGATTTTATCGCTTCTTCCATCCCTTCAGTAGCGTGTTCCTCGAAGGTGACTGTCTGTTCTGAAAGTGTAGATGCTAACTCATCTATATCCTTCATGATAGACCAGACTTCATCATCTGCATCGAGATGTGCTGTATAATACTCGAAAAGAAGCTCCGCTTCTTCCACGACTGTTTCGTGTTCCCCTCTAATCAGATTATAATTGGACCAATTCTCTATATCCTGCTTTTGTTCCTTAAAGGCTTCTAATTCTGCAGAATCTCCAGTGATCATATAATCGTTAGCTGCCATGGCTTCTTCCCAGGCAGTATTTATTTTTGCTGCGGACATGTTTTCATCTCTGATGGTCGAGATGAACTCTTCGGCTTCACTGTCCACAACTTCACTCTGTTCTTGGCTTTTAGAGAGATTTTCTTCACTCGATAGTTGGGCGTCAAAACATCTGATCGCTTTGTTATGAAGTTCATCGTGTTCTGCACTTATATCGTTTAATAATTCTTCTTCAGAAGAAGTTAGATCCTCTTTTTCCAATTTTTCAGTCCAATTTTCGAACTCCTGGCTTGCTTCTAAAAATTCACCTCTTGCATCTTTTTCACCGATTAAATATTCGTGTATTGTAGATAGTTCTTCGTTCAACGTTATCCTCATCTCCATAGCGTAATCGGCGATAGGATATTCTTTTTCGTGGATCCTGTCTGCAGATTCACTGACATCTGAAACGTAAAATATCCCTAAAACGCCAGTCAATCCGACGAGTATCGCCACTACCAAGAAAGCAGCTATCAACTTCATCCCTAGAGAAAAATTCATATTCCTTTTCGAAGATTTTTTAGAACCTTCCATGTTTTCAACCCATTATAACCCTGTTATTGTTAATAACTTATTTGTTTTTTTCCTTTATTTAATGCACCCTAATAGATATACTCTAAAGGTGGTTTGACTTGAAGAAGAGTATTTCACTTAAGTATTGAAAATGATTGAAGCTGGTAATCCGTGTAAAAGATTAAAATAGTTAAAGCCCGTTATAAATTGATTATATGTCTCAAAGAGAAAAAATAAAAAACATTTTAAATTCTCTCTTGAATTTTACAAATTTACCAGTTTTTATAGGCTTTATCGCCGTCATTATCGGCGTCTTCATCCTTGGTTCTTTCAATTTTCTGCTCGCACATGTTGTAGTGGAACTTTTCAGTATAATCATCGCTTTCCTGATGTTCTTGCTCGTTTGGGCTAATATCGAAAAAACAGACAACAATTTCTTGATCTTTTTGGGCATCGCTTATTTTTTCATCGGCGGTATAGATCTGATCCATACTCTCACCTATGAAGGCATGGGTATCTTCGTAAGTTTAACTTCAAATCATCCGACCCAGCTTTGGATAATCGCTAGATATATGGAAGCCGGATCGTTCTTGCTCGCGATCATAGTGATAGGAAAAAAGAACGTCAAGTCTAACTATATTTTCGCCGCCTATTCAGTTATAAGTATTTTTCTTTTATTGACTGTATTTTATTGGGGGGTTTTCCCCGACAGCTACATACCCGGGTATGGTTTAACCAGATTCAAAATAGTTAGCGAATACCTTATATCCGGTGTGTTGGCAATCTCCCTTCTATTTCTCCATTCTCGAAAGGAACATTTCAAAAACGATATATATCATATGATCTCGATATCGATCGTATTGACCATTTTTGCAGAGATATCCTTTACTCAATACGTTTCTGTTTACGGTTTAGCTAACCTGATCGGCCATATATTTAAACTGTTCTCTTTCTACTTCATCTATAAATCGATAGTCCTGACTTCTATCAAAAGACCATACGATACTATCTTCAGGAACTTACAAAAAAGAAAGGAGGAACTTGAGAATAGTAAAGCAAGAATCGAAGAGTTATTGGACGGGGTGAACGATCCGATTTTAGTCCACGATCTAGAAGGAAATTTCATAATGGTGAACGAAGCCGCTGTAGATCGCTACGGCTACAGTAGAGAAGAATTCATGGACATGAAACCTTACGCTTTAGATTATGAAAAGAATGAGACGCTTATAAAAAGAAGATTGGAGAAGATCAATAGGAAGGGATATCTGACCTTTGAAGAGGAACACGAAACAAAGGATGGAAGAAAGATACCTGTCGAAATAAACTCGAGACTGATCGATTTCAAAGGTGATAAAGCGGTCGTAAGCGTAGCGAGAGATATCACAGAAAGAAAAGAAAGGGAAGAAGATATCAAGAAGTCCAAAAGATTCTTGGAAGCTACTATTGATTCCTTATCAGCTAATATTGCTATCCTTGATGAGGAAGGATATATCATAGAGGTCAACGAGGGTTGGAAGAAATTTGCAGAATCGGAAGGCCTGGGATGGGAAAATTACGGGGTGGGAGAAAATTATATCAAAGTTACAGAAAAAGCTGAAGGAGAAAGCACTGAAGGAGTTTCAGAAATTGAAAAAGGCCTCAAAGAGGTGATAAGAGGGGAGAGAGATGAGTTCAAGAAGGAGTATCCCTGTCATAGTCCAGAAGAAAAACGATGGTTCCTTATGATCGCCTCCCGGTTTGAAGTTGAGGGTAAAACCAGAGTCGCCCTCTCTCATATGAATATAACCGAAAGAAAACTAGCTGAAAATAAATTGAAAGAAAGCAAGGATCGGCTCGATAGAGCAGAAAAAGTAGCTAAAATTGGAAGTTGGGAGTTAGACCTCGAAACTGAAGAACTGATATGGTCGGATGAAACCTACAGAATATTTGAAGTTCCAACCAATAAAGAAATAAAATATGAAGACTTTTTGGAAAAAGTTCATCCCGATGATAAGGAATATGTCGATAAGGAATGGAATAGAGCCCTTGAAGAAGGTGAGTACGATATAGAACATAGAATACTTGTAGACGGTAAAACCAAGTGGGTAAGGGAAAAGGCAGAAATCGAATATGATGAGGAAAGAGATCCTACAAAGGTCACGGGTAGCGTTCAAGATATAACTGAAAGAAAGAGAAGAGAGAAAAGAGAGAAACTGACGAGTAATATGCTTGAGATTTTGAATAAACCGATAGAACATGTAGATCAAATCAAGAATATTTTGACAATTATTCAAGATTTTACCGATATCGAGGCTATCGGAATCAGAGTGAAGGATGGAGAAGATTACACCTATTACGAAACTAATGGATTTACCTCTGAATTCGTTAAAGCAGAGAATTCATTATGTATAACTGGTGAAGACGGAGAAATTTTGAGAGATGAAAACGGAGAACCCGTTTTGACCTGTTTATGCGGTGCGGTCATAAGAGGTAATACCGATCCGGATCTATCGTTTTATACGGAAAAAGGTAGTTTCTGGACCAACAATGCGCAAAAATTCGTTGAAGAAACGTCTGAAGAAATTCTCCCTGAACACGTGAACGGTAGGTGTCCGGAAGAGGGTTATAAGTCTATGGCGCTTGTTCCTCTGAGATCGAACGAGAAAACTCTTGGTCTATTACAATTGAATGACAAAAGAGAGGGAATGTTAGATGAAGAGAAAATCAAGTTCTTCGAAGAGATCGGTTCAAGTATAGGAATCGCCATACAAAGAAAGAAAGAGAAGGAGGAATTGATTAAAAAAGACTTGGCCATATCCACTTCGATAGAAGGTATGGCATTCACCGATCTGGAAGGTAATTTGGATTTTGTCAACGATGCTTTCCTCGATATATTCGGTTATGAAGATGAAGATTTGGTTATAAAAAAGCATGCAAAAGAATTTATAAAAGATAATAATAAAGCTGATGAGGTCATAAGGGAAGTGAAAACAGAAGGATGGTGGAAGGGAGAGTTAACGGGGATAAAAAAGAACGATGAAGAGATTAAACTTAACTCATCTGTCAACATCATCAAGGATGAGAAGGGAAATACCGTCGGGATGCTTACCTCTATAGAAGATATAACCGAGCAAAAAGAGAGGGAAGAGGCCTTTACGACCATACTAAAAAGCATTTCGGGAAATACAGGTATGGAGTTGTTCGATAATATCGTTAAGACGCTCAGAGATTGGTTGGAAGTTGGGTATATCTTCATAGGAGAACGTAAGGGGAACAGTATAGAGACTTTATCGATGTTGAAAGAAGGAGAAATAGACCGTGAATTCGAATATTCACTTCCCAATACTCCGTGTGATAGGGTAACCGAGGAAGGGATGTGCGTGTACGAATCTAACGTTGCTGAATTGTTCCCTGAAGATGAGGACTTGGAAAAACTCGGGGCAGAAGGATATGTTGGCATACCCCTGAAGGACGATCAAGGCAAATCGATTGGGGTGATGTGGGCAGTTTCCAAAGAGGAACTGGATCTACCTGATAGGACCGAAGAGGTATTTGAGATACTTTCCCGAAGAGCATCTTCAGAGTTACTCAGGCTCAAAGCTGAAAAGGAGATAAGAGATGCTAAACAAAGATGGGAAGAAACGTTCAATGCGATGACTGACGGGATCAGCATACATGATGAAAACTTTGAAATCGTTCAGGCTAACGAAGCTTTCGAAGAATATTTTCCTAAAGAAGACTTGGACAAAAAATGTTATGAACTGATTCACGAAACTGATGAACCGATAGAAAAATGTCCTGCAAAAAAATGTTCTCAAACTGGTGAAGATCAGACCGCCGAGATCTACGAGCCAACTTTGGACAAGTATCTTTCAGTTAGATGTGATCCGATAATAGGTTATGAAGGAGAAGTTAAGGAAGTCGTACATATAATCAGAGATATCACCGACCGGAGAGAAAGAGAAGAGGAGTTAAGAAAAACTAAAGGTAGGTTAGAGAATCTGATTAATTCCTCTCCACTAGCCATAATATCAACAGATAAAAAAGGTATCGTTGGAAGATGGAATCCTGCAGCAGAGGATGTCTTCGGTTGGGATCGGGAAGAGGTTCTCGGTAGACAGTTCCCTATGCTAAAGGGCAACGAAAAAGAGTTCGACCATGAAGAGGTCAAAGAGCTGTTCGAGAGAGCGATAGAGGGTGAAGAAACTAGACGAGTAGAACTACAATTGTCTACTAAAGAGGAAGACAAGATCTACACATCCATATCTACTTCTCCCCTACGCGGCATCGATGGGGATGTTATAGGCGTTTTGGCTATCATAGACGATATAACTGAAGAGAAGGAAGTGGAGAGAAAGGCCGAAGAAGCGAGAGAACTTTTAGAGGAGAGGGAAGTGCTTCTTCACAGGTTAGGACACGATTTGAAGACGCCACTCACTCCTCTAAAAAATCTCTTACCGATATTAGAAGATAGGTTCTCCGGAGTCGAGGAGGATGAAATCGCTGAGATGAAAGTTTCTCATGTTCAGAGGATGGTAGAAACGTGCGAGAGGAACGCGCAGTACATAGATGATATAGTAAAACACATACTAAATCTTACTGAGTACAGCGGTAAAAGCGGAGAGCTGTTGAATAAAACCGTTGATCTTTCTAAATTGACCCATGAATTCGTTAACGACTTCCAAGACAGAAATCAATTCGAGATCCACGAGAAAAATGTCGAAATATCGACTGAAATAGAAGATGAAGTATACATAAAAGGCGATTCAGACAGTTTAAAAGAAGTATATGACAATCTATTGAGTAACTCCTTAGAACATGTCGATCATGGAGGAGAAATAATTATAAAGATAAAGGAAGATATCGATAAAGTAGAGATCTCGGTTTCCGACGACGGTAAGGGGATGAAAGAAGAAGAGCTAGATCATCTTTTCGAAGAATTCTATAAAGGTGATAAATCCCGAACACAGAAGGACTCGAAAGGATTGGGACTCTCTATCTCCAAAAAGATAATCGAGATGCATAATGGTGAGATATGGGCTGAAAGTCCCGGTCCTGGAGAGGGCTCTACGATATATTTCGAATTACCCAAGATATGAAAAACTAAAAAGAGGTGTATATATTGGATGAAAAACAAAAATTGATGGTAGTGGATGACGATCCCGACATACTGTTCACAGTCGAAACGCTGTTTGAAGAAGAGGAGAATATCGAGGTTATCGGGGTAGAAAGCGGACCGGAGTGTTTGGAAAAGATGGAAAAAGGCTTTGAAGGAGTCGTCCTGATGGATATAATGATGCCTGATATGGACGGATGGGACACCATCCAAAAGATGGTCGATGAAGGATACATAGATAACGTCATTGTCGCTATGCTGACTGCAGTTTACGATCCCGGCGACAAGAGGAAAGAATTAGAGGAGTACGTGATAGATTATATCAGAAAACCATTTGAGGGAAAGGATCTGGTAGGAATCGTAAAAGAGTACTTCAGCTATCTGTGAGGGCTAATATGGGATCAAAAAAGAACTTATGTATCATCGGATCCTCGACCGGTGGACCAAGGATATTGAGAAAGATGTTCGCAGATTTCCCAGCTCTAGATTGCAGTATAATCTTGGTTCAACATATGGTCAAACATATCAATGAAAGCTTTAGAGATAAGTTGGATTCTCTGACCGCTATGGATGTTAAGCTGGCGGAAGATAATGAATTGCTGGAACACGGTGTACTTTACGTAGCTCCCAGCGAGAGACATCTAGAACTTCTCAATAATAGAAGGATAAAATTGAGAGATGGAGAAAAAGTAAATTATGTAAAACCTTCTGTAGATGTGGCCATGAAATCTTTGAGTCCGAGTAAGTTAAAAGATGAAGACACTTTACTCGGCATAATTTTGACAGGTATGGGAAAGGATGGGGCTGAGGGTATCGAACATATGAAAGAATTGGGAGCAGAGACCTTTGCCCAGGACGAGAAAACCAGCATAATGTTTAGGATGCCGAAATCAGCGATAGATACGGGAATGATAGACCAAGTTTTAGAGCCTGACAAAATCGAAAATAAACTGATCGATAAATTCGGAAAGATCGATCAGTAGCTCGTAAGAACCTGGCTGTAGATCAAATCTGAACTGAAGGGGGTTTGTTAAAATTGAAAGAAGACAAATTTAAATTAGAAGAAAAGATAAAATTAGATTTCAGCGGCAAAAAGGCAAAAAAATTAGGATGCCCTGATGATAAATTCGAGGACTTCAACGACTTCATAGAGTACGTATATCCTGAAGATAGGGACAAAGTTATCCAGGCGATGAAAGATCATCTTGAAGGAAAAAAAGATAGATACGATGTTAAATATAGGCTCAAGACAGAAGAGGGCGATTATAGATGGTTTAGAGATATCGGATGGCTCAGTGAAGAGGAAAAATACAAGAATATTGTAGGAAGAGCGATAGATATAGAGGAGCAAAAAAGGGCGGAAGAGGGCTTTGATCATATCTTCCAAAACATATCTAGGGTAACAGGTGAGAGATTTTTCAAAGAGATCATCGGAGAATTAGATCTATTTTTTGATACCGATGTCGCATTCATAGGAAAGATACCTGAAGAGGATAAGGAAAAAGTTCAATCCTTAGCGATGATCAAAGACAATGAAGAAGTAGACTATATGGAGTATCACCTTTCCGACGCACCTTGTAAAAAAGTCATCGAGGAAGGACCGTGTCTGTTTTCAAAAAACGTGGTCGATGAATTTCCGGATGATGAAGATTTGAAAGAACTAGATGCCGAAGGTTATGCAGGGGTGCCTATAAGAGACTCTAGAGGGGAGCCTTTAGGAATACTTTGGATGATATCGAGAGATGAACTCGACCCTCCCAAAAATTGGAAAAAAGCCATGACTCTGGCGGCCGCAAGAGCAGGATCTGAGATAGAAAGACTGGAAGCCGAAAGAAAAGTGAAGGAAAGCAGATCGCGCCTTATCAGGACTCAAAAGGTTGCAAAAGTTGGAACTTGGGAACTAAATCCTGAGACAGAGGAACTCGAGTGGTCGGATGAGACTTACAATATTTTCGATATTCCTAAAGAAAAGGAAATTGACTATGATGAATTTTTAGAACATGTTCATCCAGAAGATAGAAAATTTATTGATGAGAAGAAGAAAGAAGCTTTTGAATCTGGGGATTTCGACATAGAGCATCGGATAGAAGTAGATGGAGAAACTAAATGGGTGAGGGATAAAGCCGAGATAGAATTTGATGAAAAAGGAGAACCTACAGAGATAATCGGAAGTGTTCAGGATATCACAGAAAGAAAAGAAGCGGAAATAGAGAGAAAGGAAGTTAAAAAACAACTAGAGAATGGACTTACTAGATTGAGAAAACTGATAGAGTTAAGCCCTGATGCGATTATTTTAACGGACACCGAAACGGGAGAAATAGTCGATGTCAATCAAGAAACTGAGGAACTCATAAAGAAACCGAGAGACGAAATAATCGGTAAAAATCAGATGGAATTGCATCCTTTAGATGAGAGGGATAAATACTGGAATTTAGTGAATGATTCGCTCGAAGAAACATCTCAGCGATCGGAAGATTATGGGGAGATCAAAGTGATCGATAGCGAGGGTAAAAAAATTCCAACGGAGGTGAGGATGACTTCATTTGAAATGGAGAATAGAAGGATGGTCCAGGAAATTTTCAGAGATATCAGGCTAAGAAAAAGACACAGGAGAAAAGAATTTCTTTACTCGCTCTTCAGACAGGATGTTAACAACAAATTAGGAGTCATAATAGGATATCTACAGTTGCTTGAGAGAGATAAAGAGGTCGACGAAAAAATTAAAGAAAAGTTGGAAAAGGCCCATGATTCAGCAAAGAAAACGGTCGATTTAGTTAATGTGATCGAGAAGGTGAATAAGTCCGATAGCGAGGTCTCGGATATAGTGAAAGTAGAGGACATGGTCGAGAATATAGCGGAAGGATATGAAGATAAAGATATAGAGAGTGAATTGGATTGCCCAAGTAGGTGGTCCGGCCTTGATGATAAAGTGAAAATAGGGCCGTACGTCACTCCACTATTAATCAAACTAATAGAGAAAAGAGCAGAAAAAGCCGATGCAAACCATATCCAGATGACGGGAGAGACCTTTGAAGATGAAGTGGTGCTTAGAATAGAAGATGACGGTGAAAAGATACCCGATAAGACGAAAGCCCGTTTTTCAAATGATACTTATTCCGGTGACACCTCCGGTATGGGAGGACCCGTGTATTTTGCCACGAGAGAGATAATAAGAAATCATGACGGGAAAATGGAGTTTAAAGATTCAGAGTTGGGCGGGGCTAAATTCGAGCTGCACTTCAGAAAGCCAAAGGAGAAAAATTCTAAAAAAGAGGAATAGAGAATCGAAGCACAACGATCGTAGGTACAATCTAGGCAAGATCAGCGTAACCGCGCTACCGATAGTCATAATCAAAAATTTTCCAGCGAGCTTTGCTCCGCTCCATTATCTTCTTCCTTTAAAGAATCGATAGTCTTCCTAGGATCTTCGCTCTTTTCGAGTTTCTTTTCTAATTCTCTAACATTCTCGTACATCTCTTTTTCTTGATGATAGCTCTTCCAGTAAAATGCCTCGTCTTTCGTATCCTCAGTTATGAGCACAAATACACTTCCCTCTCTTCCGTCCCTTCCGGTCCTCCCCTTTCTTTGTATTGATCGTATAGCTGAAGGTACAGCTTCGTAAAAGAGCACCAGTTCTGTTGAGGGTATATCTAGTCCTTCTTCACCTATACTTGTAGAAACTAGAATATCGATATCTCCCTCTCTAAAGTGTTCTAGCGTTTCTTTTTGTTCTTTTTGATCCATGCCTTTCTCACCATCTTTACTTGACTGACCGATGAGAGATTCTACAGTGAAATCATTCAAACCCCTCAATTCTTTTACTAGATAATCTACCGTATCTCTATACTGAGCGAAAATCATCGCCCTTCCTTCACTCAACTCTTCTTTCAAGATCCTTTTAGCTTCATTCAATTTTGGATTGATTTCGACCGGCATAGCTTTCAGGTCCAGCAATTCATCCCCGATCTTCTCAATTTCATCCCTTTTACAGATATATTTAGAAGCACGACTATCCTCTTCTTGAAGCTTCAGATAGTATCTATAAGCGGAATCTATCCCTTGGGTTAGTATAAGTTCCTTCAAATGGATCAATTTGATGCAGGCAGAGGTGAGAGATAAAGCATGAAAAAGGTATCCTTTGTTTTCTTTTTTTACACGATCCTTGAGATTGTCTTGAATATCGACCAAAACAGATTTTCCTATTTTTTCGAATTCGATATTTTTGACTTGTTTAGTGTAATCACTTAAGTCTTCGATAAAACCTTTCAAAACTGAATTAAGATTATCCTCCATATCTTTCAATTCTTCGGTTTTCTCGATCTCGATCCATTCTATACTCCTATCGGGAACGTAATCCTTAACATCCGTATCTTTCAGAGTTCTTACTTCTATATTTTCGATACCCAAATTCTCGCAGACTTCCACCAACTTATCGAAAGAACTTCCCGGAGACGCTGTAAGTCCTAAAATGTCCATCTTATCTTTACAAGCTTTGCCGATCTCGGCATAAGCGTAATCACCGGTAGTTCTATGGACTTCGTCAAAGATCATCAGCCCCAGAGAAGAAAGAGGTATCTCATGGAGATCGTTATTGACGGTTTGTGGTGTAGCGACAAACACATCATAATCTTCCTGCCAAATATCCCTTCTTTCCTCGGAATCGTACAATTCGCCAGTTATCAATTTTAGCTGTTCTTTTTCCAAAGAAGTAGTATCGAGTAAATAATCGATATGCTGCTGACAAAGTGGTCGAGTTGGAGCCATCATCAACGCTTTCTTTTCCTGTTCAAGATTCCAACAGATCGCGTAAACCGCTATCGCCGTTTTTCCCAAGCCCGTAGGAAGTATGACTAACGAATTTTCTCCTTTAATCTGCTCAAATATATTTACTTGATATTCTCTTTTTTCCAAAGCTGAAGTATCGATGATCGAAGGAATATCTGACATCATGAAGAAATCAATTCTGGATAGTAAAAATCTTTGGGTGAAAATAGGAAAAATCTTCATATCTTAACGATCATACATTTTTCATTGCATACACGATATACTCGTAAGAATTGATCTCCTTTATAGTTACATCAAATTCATCATCAAAGACTGCAGCTAATTCACCTAAAAACAGGCAGGAGGCTCCTTCCTTCAGGAAGGAGAGGAATGCCACTT
>CAZPCW010000038.1:0-21782 GCA_964585175.1 uncultured Thermoplasmata archaeon | reverse complement strand
CGTCGGAGTCTACATCGGGGTCCGACGGGTCCGGATCGGCGAAGTACTCGAAGGTAGATGCGAAAACGAGTTCAATTACAGTGTGGTCATAATGTCCCCATTCACATACTCTCGAATAAGTCTTCGAATCACCAACTTTTTCAGGTGGTTCCCAATTTATAAAGCGATTCTTTTTTGCCCAATGGTCTGTTACTTTTGTTATATCTACTCTTGTTTCGAATCCAGCCTTATCTTCATTAACATATCTACTATCGATCAAAACCGGAGATACAGGCATCTCTCCATCTTCTGGTTTCCATGTGCCATCATAACTAGGATATCTTCTTACTTTATCGGCCACGATAAAGAAATCGCTTGTCTCAACTTCTATCATCTCAATATGTGTCAGCTCCAGCTTCGCCTTCTTGTTGAATTTACTGTCGATCCAGCCGTCGCCGTCTTGGTCAGAATCCTTGTAAGGATTCATGCAGGAGGTTATCTTCAGCCCAGGCTCACTTTCGACTATGAAACCCGCTCCATTTTTATCTTTTACTTCTATCTTCAATTCCCAATCTGTGTAGTTGGCGGGTTCTTCGAAAGAATCTGGTCTCGGATCCATCACGAAAGGTAGATCTTTTTCCTCTCCCAAGTCGATAGACCAACTTTTCTGGCTCGGAGAATTGACAGCCTCCAAAGTAATCTTCACGGATAGACTGTCAAGGCCTTCAATATCTTCAGGTCTTATCGTGCCACCCTTGATCTTCACTTTTTTTACGGCGCCATCGTAACTAAGTCCATTAAAGTCATAGAGGATTTCTTCATAGGGTCCATCTCCACCACTAAGGGCCATGGGATCAATTCCACTGGAATCTGTAAAAGCTGAAACGCTCTCACAAGGATCACTTTCTTCCTCCTGAGTCACATTGTATTTGGTTAAATAATACTGATAATATGTGTTTTCCAAAACATCATAGTCATAGTAATTTGTCATATCACCGGATATGTTAGCGATCTGTTCGAAATTATTTTGAGTGTCCGATTTTCTGTAGACCCCAATCTTATTGTTAGTCTCGTCGATCTGATCCCACTCCAAACGCACGTAGGTGCTCGTCACGTCTTTAACAGTTAAATTCGAAGGGGGGAGACGGACCATCACTGATGGTAGCTGAAACCGTGGAGCTGAAATCACTGAGGTCGGAGGAAGTGTTTTCATCATTTTCATAATATTGACGAATCGCATAATCATAAGTGTTTCCCGGGGACACGCCTGTGTCCTCGTAATAGTTATTCTCCCATCCAATCTTCTTAATCCGATCATCCTGTCCGAAATCACTTTTGTTGTCCAATTTCCTGTATATCCAGATCTCGCCCCCTTCCACTTCACTTGGTTTATCCCAAGTGAGATCGACCTCGTTAGGCGTCGTCCCTAGGACATCTAAACCTGAAGGAGGGTTCAACTCCCGATCTGCTTGGACCTCGAGATTATCGCTTCTTGCACTACTCCCTTCATAATTCACTGCTTTTACTTTATAGTTATAATACTTCAGGTACTCCAATCCATCGTCATAAAATGTCGTCTTAGTGTGATCTTCTTTTTTCGGTATGAAGTTACCATTCTCATTTTCCCTAAAAATAGTATAATTCGTAGCAGTCTCCACCTCATCCCACTGGATATATATATATTCATAGCCTGAATATCTCTTTGTTAAATTCTGGGGCTGTGCTGGCTCTTGCGGTTCATCAGCATCATGGCTATCAGGTTCGAATTCCTTCGTTTTTTCTCTGCTCACCTCTTCAGAATAAGAGACTCTATCGCTGTCTTCAATTTTAAATGTCCTTTTCGTAATTGTCGCGTCGGTCGCAAAATTCGCTACTTTCGCTTTGAATTTGACCTCTTTAATACCTGGTTCAATAAATGAAGATGAATAGGTTTTATTAGCTTTCAACTCATCTTCACCATCACCGTCAAAATCATCTTGAATCTGTACAGTGGGATCTTCCCAATCATTCTCGCCCAACTTTACATCTGTATCAAAAGCATAACCAGAGGGCAAGTTGATTTCAAATATTACTTCAAACACATATTGATTAGTGTCTGGCACTACACTCCCGTTACCTATGAAGTCTCCATTTTGAGAGGGACGCCTCCAATTGGCTACAAAATTGGGGCCTGAAATATTTTTAGGGCCTATCGGCGGAAGATCCCCTCCTTTTGCATTAGTCATAAGACCAGTGTTCAAAAACGTCAAACTTAAAATTAATACTATCAAGACCGTCATAATCCTCCTATAAGTTTTGCTTATCTCGATCATACTTCACCACTTGTCAAGTCGAAAAACAGATGTCCTATTTATTTTTTTTTTATATAACTAAGATGTCAATTTTTTAGTGATATAGCTGATCTGTACTCGAGGAACATCGGCATTCGGAATAATATATGATATCTTTCAAAATATCTATAATCTGATAGTCACTAAATTTTTGACAGTCTCTATATAAACTTCGATGATCGACCTAACAAAGTAAAATAAGAAAATGTCCATAAGAAATATCTAACTAACAACCTCACTCCTCCCATAACCCAACCCTACCCTCGGAGTAAATTCTTATTAACCACGAGAGTGTAAGGGGAACTGTAACGAGAGAGGTGGCATCGATGGGTAAAGATTCTGATTACAACGAAGTAGACGAAGAAATAATAACCGAATTGAAAGAGATATGTGATCCTGATTTTGTGATCACTGAAGAAGATCTGATGAACAGCTATACTGAGGACGAACTTTCATCGGCGGAAGTGGAAGGGGAGTACCCGGACGTGCTGGTAAAGCCTGATTCTTCAGAAAAAGTATCGAAGATTATGGAATTGGCCGACGAGAATCACATACCCGTCACACCGATCGGCGGGAAGACCGGCTTGACCGGGGGTATGATCCCTATTTACGGCGGGATCGGCCTGTCGCTGGAAAGATTAGATGATTCTATAGATGTGGATGAAGACAACCTGATGGTCGAAGTCGACGCGGGGATCTCGATGGAAAGACTGAACGAGAAGGTAGAAGAGAAGGGACTTACGCTTCCCATACATCCCACGACGGAAGATTCACAGATCGGTGGAACTATAGCCACAAACGCGGGAGGAGAAGCGACCTTGAAACACGGCGTGATGAGAGATTACGTCAAAGGTCTAGAAGTCGTGCTGCCCGACGGGGAGATCATGACATTGGGAGGAAAACTGCTGAAGGACAACACAGGTTACTCTTTACTCCACCTTATAATAGGGAGCGAAGGAACTCTAGGGATCATAACCAAAGCGATCTTAAGACTTTATCCAGCCTCTGAAGAATCTAAATTCGTGATATTGCCCTTCGAGTCCGGAGAAAGCGCGATAAGTGCAGTGCCCGAAATATTGAGAAGCGGGATAACACCGGCGGGAATAGAGTATTTAGAGAATGAAACCATCTCAAGCGGCGAAGAGAAAGTCGACGAGACCTGGCCGGCGGAAAGAGGAGAAGCCACCTTGATGATCATCGTCACCGGGGAGGAAGAGAACGAGATTCTAGAAAAAGCTCAAAAGATCGTTGAAGTATGTCAGGAAAAAGGGGCGCTCGACGCCTTGCTCGCCACCAAACGCAAAGAGATGAACAAGATAATGAAGATAAGAGAAGGGATTGCGGAAGTGATCCAAGAGGGAAACGTGACCGGTCACCGCTCCGGAGACCTGGTCGTTCCTCCGTCGAAGATGCCAGAGTTCATCTCCAAAGCTAGAGGAATATTTGAAGAATCCGAGGTGGAGGGGACGTTCTATGCCTTCGGACACGCCGGAGACGGTAACGTTCATATCGAAGGTAATCTTGGCGACGAGGATATCGATTGGGAAAAAGTCAAAGAACTCAGAGATCGTTGGATCGAGACCGCGATGGATCTGGGCGGAGAGATCACCGGCGAACACGGAATAGGCCTTATCAAAAAACCAGAGCTGAGGAAGTTCAAGAGCGATAAGATGATCCAGCTGATGGAAGGAGTAAAGCAAACCTTCGATCCCAACCGGATATTGAACCCGGGAAAGATCATCTCACAAGACGAAGATAAGGAAGAAGATCATATCAAAATTTGAGCGAGGTGTAATTCATGGAAAACAAAATAGAAAAGATAAGCTTGAATCGAACCGCTGAGGGGATGAGTAAAAAAGAGATAAAGGAAAATTACGAAGAACTTCTGAATTCAGATTACGACTCCTTCGCGGATTTTATAGATGATAACAGTCTACTTCTCATAGTGAACGATTTCAAGCGAGCAACTCCGACTTCTTTATTCCTGGAAACTTTAGAGGAACATCTGAACAAAAACGATCTAGACCTTTTCGATCGAGAATTGAACGTTATCGTAGCTACGGGCACTCACGATCCTCCCACCGAAGAGGGGTTGAAGCATATCTTGGGCGACTTCTACAACAGGTTGAAGTCTAAAACGATCATACACGATTGTAAGGAAAATGAACATATCAAAATAGGTGAGACGAGCCGTGAAACGCCGATAAAGGTAGATAAGAACATCTTGGGTTACGATAGGATAATCAACATCAACTCGGTAGAGCCGCATTACTTCGCGGGCTTCACCGGTGGGAGAAAGTCCTTACTTCCCGGCGTGTCTCACTGGGACACGGTAGTGGAAAATCACGAGTTCTCCTTACACGAAGAATCTTTACCTCTCTCACTGGAAAAGAATCCGATGCATCTTGATGCTCTCGAAGCCGCCGAGATCATCATCGATCACTTGGACAGCGAGATATTGAGCGTGAACAGCGTCTCTACCTCGGAAAAAGTTTTCGAAGTTTCTGCGGGAAACTTTTTCGACTCTTTCGACGCGCTGATCGAAAACGCTGAAGACATCTTCACGGCCGAAGCGAGTGATAAAGCCGATATAGTGATAGCTAGGACAGCTGAACCCGGAACGAAAAACCTGTACCAGTCGTTCAAGAGCTTCGAAAACACTAAGCAGATCTGTCGGGAAGGCGGTGTTCTTATCATGGTCAGCGAGTGTTATGAAGGCATCGGACCCAGGAAGTTTTATGATCTTTTATCTTCCTCCGACGACAAAGATAAGATCATCGATGAAGTTTACGGGGATTATCCCTTCGGAGGGCACAAAGCCACCAACATCCTGAAATTCCTAGAAGATCATTCGCTGTTCATCGTGAGCGACCTAAATGATGAGATCATAGAGAACTGCTTCTGTGAACCTTTCAATAACATAAAAGAGGCTTTAGACGAAGCTGAGAAACGCGTCGGTAAAGACGAACCGCATATAGTAGAAGTTGACGAGGCGAACAACGTCGTGCCTATAATCCGGTGATCATCTCTTTTCTATCTGCTCAATTAACTCGGGTATCACTTCGTACAGATCACCGACGATACCATAGTCCGCGTGCTCGAATATAGGTGCCGAGGGATCTTTATTTATCGCTATAATAACGTCAGATTCCTTCATACCCGCGAGATGCTGGGGCGCTCCGGAGATACCGCAGGCGATATATATCTTCGGCTTGACCCTACTTCCGCTGTATCCCACCTGGTGATCCCTGCTTATCCATCCTTCATCTACCAGCGGCCTGCTCGAACCGACTTTTCCATCCAAAGCTGAAGCTAACTCCTCTATAAGCTCAAAGTCGGAGGAATCTTCCAGACCTCTACCTCCCGAACATACTACTTCCGCATCCTGTATATCTACGCTTTCCTCGACTATTTCATCAACGATCTGTATCTTCTCGTTCTCGTCCTCTTCTTTCTCCACGGGCTTTTTCTCGATTATCTCGCCTTCTTTGTCAGTATCTCTTTCGCTCTCCTCGAATTCTTTATACCTAACTGTCGACATCTTTGGGCACCTATCGGTAGATATATGAGCGAGTATGTTGCCGGTAAAAGCGGGTCTGATCTGAACAAAATCTCCGTCTTTTATCTCAAGACCGGTGCAGTCGGCGGTCAGACCGGTTTTCAAAGCTGCCGCCACACGCGGGGCTAACGATCTGCCGAAATTAGTCGCGCCTATCAAGAATATATGTGGTTTTTCTTGCTCGACCAGCTTCACGATGTTTTCTTTAAACAACAGTTCATCAGGTCGGTCAAAGTCAGCGTCTTCCACGACGATTACTCTATCCGCTCCTCTGTAGATCAACTCTTGAGCTTTTTCTTTATCTGGAGTACATAACACCGCAGTCAGTGTAGTGTCAAGATCGTCCGATAATTCTCGCGCCTTCTGCAAAAGTTCGAACGTTACGGGATGGAGATCGCCCTTCTGCTGTTCCGCGAGTATCCAAACACCTGAGGCGTCTTTCGGTTCGTACGCCATCTTAGATGCCTCCCACATCTTTTTCCAATTCGTTCAACAGATCTTTGACAGCTTTTTCAGTCTCACCTTCGAATATCTCACTTTTCCTGCCTTTTTCCTCCGGAACTTCGATATTTACCACGGCAGTAGGGGAGCCCTTTCCACCCAAGTCTTCTTCCCCCACATCAAGTTCATCAACACCCCATTCCTCGATATCGGCGTTCTTAGCGTCCAACTTGTCCTGCAGTGAAGGTAGCCTAGGCTCGTTCACGTCTTTAGTGACCGTTACCAGGGCAGGATATTCGATCTCTCTAACATAGCTTCTGTCCCAAGTCTCGGAACTGACCGTTATCTTCTTTTCCCCTCTTCTCTTAACTACGTTGACGAACGCGATATGTGGTATACCCAATATCTCGGCGATCTCCGGGCCGACCTGACCTGTATCTCCATCTACGCTTTTCTCACCGCACAATATCAAGTCGTAATCTCCAATCTTTTCTACAGCGGCCGCGAGAGTGTAGGAAGTCGCCCAAGTATCAGATCCGGCAAAGTTTTTATCCGTCAGCAGTACCGCTTCGTCCGCGCCTCGCGAAAGAGCTTCTCTCAAAGTCTCCTTCGCCTGTGGAGGGCCCATGCTCAAAACGGTTATGGTTCCACTGATCTCCTCCTTCAACTTCACCGCCTCTTCTAAGGCGTTTAGATCGAAGGGATTCGGCTCGGCTTCGGCAGAACTTCTATCGATCCTGCCTTCTTCTCTATCGAACTTCACGTTCTCTATATCCGGCACTTCTTTGATAAGCACCACTATGCTGAGATCTGGCATGATGGTTCGTGATGGATTGATAGTTTATAAAAATTTACCGTTGGCATATTATAGCGATCGAGAGCTACTTTCCCCTCAATATTCATCATCTCGGATTACTAAACCTAGATAATTTTTTTATACCTACTAGTCACCTCTCAAACCATGTCCGAGAAAGAAATCGATCTTCGGAGCGATACCGTCACGAAACCAGGAATTGAGATGAGAGATCTGATGAAAAACGCAGAGGTGGGAGACGAAGTCCACCATGATGATCCCACCGTCCACAAGTTGGAAGAAAAGGCGGCTGAAAAGCTGGGTAAAGAGGCAGCATTATTCGTCCCCTCCGGAACTCAGGGTAACTTGGCTTCGGTTTTGACCCATACCAACGATGGAGAAGGTATACTACTGGGTGAAAATTCCCATATCTACTACTATGAAGTAGGAGGATTCGCGGATCTCGGAGGGCTCACACCGACGCTTCTGCCGGACCAAGACGGAGGGATTGATCCCGAGGACTTAAGAAAATCTATCAGACTAGAAGACGATCATTATCCTTCACCTTCATTATTGTGTGTCGAAAACACGCATAACAGAGCCGGCGGTATCCCACAAGATCGGATTTATATGGAAAACATGGCAGAGGTAGCCGAAGATTACGGTTTAAAATTACATCTTGACGGCGCTAGAATTTTCAATGCAGCGGTCTCTCTGAACAAAGACGTGAAGGAACTGGTCGAGCCAGCTGATTCCGTCATGTTCTGCCTTTCTAAAGGACTTGGTGCACCGATCGGGTCCATCATAGCTGGAAACGAGGACTTCATCGAAAGAGCTAGGAAAAAAAGGAAGAAATTGGGCGGAGGGATGAGACAGGTGGGCGTTATCGCCGCTCCAGGTCTTTACGCTTTAGAGAACAACGTCGATAGGCTTTCGAAGGATCACGAAAACGCTTCTCTTCTGGCTAAAGGATTGAAAGATATAGGATTCGACCTCGACCCGGAAAAGTACAAGACAAATATCGTTTACTTCAGCACGAAAAGTTTCGACAAGCCGGCCGAAGAATTCGTGGATTTGTTCGAAGAGGAAGGCGTCTTGGGATTAGCTCTGGACGAATACAAAATAAGGTTAGTGACTCACAAAGACGTGACAAAAGAAGATATCGAACTCGCGCTGGATAAGATAGAAGGTGTTGTTGAAAACTTATAGCTCTATCTAAAAAATAAGTTTCACTTGCGATGTCCTCGCTTTCACTCCTGATCAGACATTCTTCTTAAAATCTACCCATCCGGGTTTCTTCTCGAATCCCATCTTCTCGTTTATGTGGAGGATATCCTCATTCCTGGTCTCGTTCATGGTCTTTATCTTGTCTATGTTTTCCTCTTCAGCTACCTCTATAGCTTTCGTCTTCATCGCTGTAGCTATGCCTCTACCTCTGTGATCTCTTCTCACATCCGTCAAGCCAGTGGAAAGAGAGTTCTCTTTTTCTTTGAACCAGTGGGTGCTCATACCAACGAACTCATCCTCTTTCACAGCCAATATATAACCTTCAGGGAAGTATCTCGGATGATTGAACAACTTATCTATGAATCTATCGTAATCGGTACTAGTATATCCGTCGGGCAGCGGAACGTCTTCCATCACATCTTCGTGAAGTTCGTACAGTTTTCTTTTATTCTCTTCGTCATGTTCTATCTCTTTCAAACTTTTAAGTACAATACCTTCGCCTTCCAACTTCTCTTTCAAACCTTCGTACTCCTCGAAATCGAATTCGTCGACTTTCAATTCGGCTTCCCACATCTTCATGGTCCTTTCGAAGCCTCTATCTTCTAGGAAACGGACAGCTCTTTCTTTGTCCTCCCTAGCGTGCGCCTCCAACTTTTCGGTATCGTACTCTTCTAGTCTGTCTAATATATGCTGATAAAACCGCTTTCCGTATCCTTCACCTTGATAGTCGGGATGGATGAGAGCATGGATGAAAAACTTTCCCGGATGATAACTTCCTTCCCACTGGGTGTAAAAACCGTGTCCTATGACTTCTTCTTCCAATTCAGCGATGAACCTCTGGTGTTCACATTTAACAGCCTTATTCTCGTCATTAAATCTGAATGATTCTTCAGACTGCTTTTTATCCGGATAGACCGCTTCTTCCAATCGAACGATATGAGGATAATCCAACTCTTCAAAGGTCCTAATCTGTAACTCTTCTTTCATAGTTTAAAATTAAAGTGAAACTAAATATATTTATTTTTTCGCTTGATCGCCCGTGCTGTTAGAAAAATGAAAAAAATATCTCAAGATTCATTGAATATCATCATAAGATAGTCTCAAAAAGTAACACAACAAAAAGAAGTCCTCCCAAGCTCGTATTCACGTAGGGAAGAAACCAGTACACTCTCTCTATCTTCGCTTCGTCATAGATGAGTACCAGAAGGGGTATGATGGGATATATCAGTATGATAAAGCTAAGAGGATGAAATCCGCTCAAGTAAACCGTTATCGAAGCGAGCATGGACCAGAATCCAAAGCACAGAACAAGAGATGGTTTTTTTCCTATCACCACAGGCGTAGTTTTGATACCGGCCTTTTTATCATATCTTATATCGGGTACCGCCGAGAATATATGCATGGCGGAGATGTGAAAAAATCCCGCTAGAACGATCAGAAGTGGAGGGAACTTTGAAGAAGCCAAGATATAGGCAAATATCCCCGGCATTATGTACAGCATATTTGAGAAGAAATCTACCACTGGTTTGGACTTGAATCTAAGCGGCCTCGCACTGTAAAAGTAGGATAAAAAGAGAAAGCTAGAGAAGACAATCCTTTCCATCCAGTTACCCTGAAATATCAGCAGAATTAAGCTTAAAGCCGTCGTTACGTAAAGGATTGACTTTAAATCTTTTATCTTATCTTCCACAAGTTTATGTTCTTTCTCTTCTTTTTTCGGATTTTCTTTGTCGGTTGAAAGATCGAAGAGATCGTTGACGCCGTAGATAAAGACATTCGCAAGGAAAAAGAAGTAGAAAAGGTAGATATAATATTCAAAAACATAAAAGTCTGAGACCGTTTCCGCTGCCAGAGAATATCCTATAACGAAAGTACCGCCCGTATAGATCCAAAAACGGAAGCGGGACACCTTGAATGCATACTTTATTTCATCGAGCATAGATCTCCTTCCAAAAGAACTGTCGATTATATATTACCTGCAATATTTTTTGGATAAACAACATTGAACAAACCTTTCATCACTATCCTGATCTTAGAAGGTTTCAATTTCTCATCATAGACTATGTACGGATTTCGACGAACTCCTCTAGCGGTCCATTTGTACATGTCTGAAGCCGTTTTGATGGGGATCAGATACCTTTTCGGTATAAAGCGAAATCCCTCTTCCGCTATTTCCTGCCAATCCTCGTATCTACCGACCTGCTCATCGATGAAATTTGAAAAATTCTTCTCTTTATTTCGGGTTTCAGATAACTTCAGTGAGTTAAGGTTGAATTTCTCTAGATCTTCTGTGGGGAAGTATTGTCTGTTCAGACCGATATCTTCTTCTATATCTCGGATGAAGTTGGCGTACTGCATCGCTCTCCCCAGATGCCTAGCGGGTCTATGAGATTCCTCAGGAAGGTCAAGTATTTTAGCCATCATCAAACCTATGACTTCAGCTGAACCGTACAAGTATTCCTTCAGTTCTTCTAAGGTTCCGTACTCGCTTTTGACTATATCGAGTTCCATCGACCTAAGAAAGGCATCCACCCATTCTTTTTCAAAATTCTGGCGATGCAAGAGATGGATAAACGCGTCTATCACCTCGTTTCCAGATCTTTGTCCAGAAGACAAAGTTTCGTTGTATTTATTCTTGAATTCATAGAATTCATCTTCACGCTGAGGTATATCGTCTACAAAATCGTCCGCTTTTCGAACAAAACTGTACAGTATCGAAACGTCCCGACGGATGTCCTTCGGGAAGAACATACTGCTGTAATAGTAGGTCGTACCTCCTTCTTTGAATATGTTTTTCATCCGATCAAAATTTACATCCAATATTCCCACCTCAATACTCCTCTTCGATATTGTCAACTACTATTTTTGCAGATATCAGCGTCATGGGTACACCTATGCCGGGATGGGTGTACTGGCCTGTATAATACAGATTATCGACTTTTTTGCTCTTATGTCTCGGACGCCAAAACGCTGTCTGGCGTAAGGTATGGACTAAACTCAGAGCAGTGCCTTTATAAGCATTATAATCTTCTCGGAAATCGTTCACGGCAAAGATACGCTTAGTGACTTCGTGTTCCCTTATGCCTTCATCTACTTTGTCCTCGAGATCTGCCATTATCTTGTTGTAGAACCTCTTCCTGTCTTCCTCTGTATCTTCCAGTCCAGGAGCGAGAGGAACTAGTACGAACAGGGTCTGGCATCCTTCAGGAGCCATCTCTGGCACGGTCTCAGAAGGAACATTGACATAATACGACGGATCCTCAGGCCATTTTGGATTTTCCGATTCGAATATCTCGTCGAAGTTCTCACCCCAGTCTTTATCCAGGAACAGAGTATGGTGCTCTAGACTATCTATCTGTTTATCGATCCCCACGTAAGCGACGAAGGCCGAAGGAGCAAAATCTTTCTCTTCCCAGAACTCCTCATCATAGGTCCTATGTTCTTTATCCAATAGATCAAGTTCTGAATGTGGATAATCTGCATTCACTACCGCCAGATCGGTGTAATATGCGCCTTGGTTCGTTTTCAAAAGCTTTGCCTCACCGTTAACGACTTGGATCTCCTCGACCTCATGGTTCATTTTAAATTCCGCACCATTATCTTCGGCAATCTCCTTTATCGAATTTACAACGGCCTTTATACCACCTTCTGGAAACCAAACCCCCTTTATAAAGTCCACATAAGACATAAGCTGATATACCGCAGGAGTTATCTTGGGCGAACCTCCTAAAAATCCGATGGAATACTCTAATATTTTCCTAGCCTCTTCACTATCAAAGACATCTGTCACTTTCTTATCTAGATTCTTGAACACATCCAATTTAGAACCTCCTCTCAACAATTTAAGATTGAAGAAGTCATAGATGGAATCAAAATCTTCGTATATCATCCCATCCATCGAAAGATCGTGTTTCTTTTTAGCCTCTTTCAAATACTTTTTTAGCTTTTTTCCTCCGTTTTCCTCGAAACTATCGAACAACTCATAATTTTTTTCTAGATCCGCATGAACATCTAGAACTTTTTCATCACTGAAGAAAATCCTGTAGGAAGGATCTAAACGAGCTAGATCGTAGTAATCCCCCGGTTTTTTATCGAAATTTTCGTAGAACTCTTCGAAAACATCCGGCATCAGGTACCAAGAAGGGCCCATATCGAACTGGAAGCCTTTATCTTTATGTACACGAGCTCTCCCACCTACCTGATCGTTTTTTTCAAAGACGGTCACGTTATGTCCACTATCCGCTAATAATGCTGCAGAAGCTAACCCTCCAAATCCTGCTCCGATGATACTTATCTCCAATTTATTCACCTCTTAAAGCCCAAACGAGGTTTAAAAATAAAAAGTTTGTGTTTCGAATAAAATTTTTTGTGATTCGTACATATTTTTTTAGTAAATTGTACGTATTCTTTCGAAAAATTATAATAACACACTTATATTGGTTTTGTGCTAATTCTGCAAGATTGATACGGAATCATGGTAGGATTTAGTGGGGTCCTTCTTTACATCCGGATGAGTTTATCCGTAGTTGACTCCAGATAACGAGGGTCCAACCCAATTCAAATATGGAAATACTGTATTCCATTGCAACTAATTTTAGGACAGTCAAAGCTAGAGTACGAGTCTTTAGGGGACATCCTTAATCCATATCGTCCAATTTTTTCTTCAACCTCATGATCTTCAGCTGCTGTTCCAGTATAACTGACATGAAGAAGGTCTCTAAACTTCTAGATCCTTCCGTTTGATTAGCAGCTTTATTATGGATCCTAGAGTGCCGGATGACCTTATCGAAGATCTTTTTATCTTCTTGAGTCGTGAGCGCCCTTCTGAACTTGCTCCAGTCTTCCTCTATCTCGTCTATCGTGCTCAAATAATCTTCACCAGTCAATTGGGATCTTGAGAATTTAACCATGTTATCATACTTTCTTATGCAACTATATGATATAAAAGTATGAAAAAGAGACCTCAATGAAAGTAGGAGCAGAAAAATACTCGTTACCATTGAAGAAGATCGACATTTAGAAGATCTTATCGACGATCCTTTCTACCTGAATGCCCCTCTCTTCTAACCTTTCCGATAACTGCGATAACCTTATCTCCGTCGGTGAGAGTATACCTCTCTCCTCCAACTCGCCATCCAAGATCATCTGCGCTCCTATGCTCGCGGTGAATCCTACCGTGCGCTGCATGGCGGTAAGACCTGAATCGAGATCTCTCCTATCGATCATCTTGTAGACTTTCCGTACTTCCTCACCATCATCGATACCTCGGGCTTCAACTCGGATCATCGATAGATCTCTTTCTTCTTCCTTCAACCAGAATTCATCTTTCGATTTCAGAAGTGAAGCTAGGAATTCAACCGGAGCTATCTTTTCATCATTCACCTCAACCGGCTCATCATCCAAGAGACCGCATCCTTCCGCGGTCCTCCAGAAATCGGAGTGGCCTTCCCAACGGCAGGTATAGCGTCCAAAGTTCTTCATATCCTCGTCGAGACCCAATCTCTCTCCATATTCCAGCGCATCTCCATTGGGATAACACTCTAGCTTCCCACCAAGCTCTTCAAGATCCAACTGATGAACGTTCTTTTCAAAAAACAAACGGTTACCAGAGATATCCACGACTTCAGCATCTCTTATTATCCTGGCAGGTCGCGTATAAGTTTTCAAAAGTCCTTCGACCGACCAAGTGAACTTGTATTTCAGTGGATTGTCAGCCGCTTCATACACAGGTAGACCGGCACCGTAACAGTAGAGTTCGTCTATCTCGTCAAAACTTCGTACCGCTTCTCTAGCGAGAATGAGATCCAGTCCGGGATCCATGCCGAATTCCGGCAGAATAGTTATTCCTTTTTCTTCAGCGATTTTATCCAGCCTCTCCAATTCCTTCTCCCTTTCTTCTTTTTTCTCGGGATCACTCTCTTCAGGATCATGCAGATACATTGTGCTGACCATATCGATACCGTTTTCGACCGCCAGCTTAGCGATAGAGAAGGCAAATCCGGGAGGTAAGAGTTCAATCACCAGATCGACCTCCTCCATCAGCTCTGAAATATTTTCAGTATCTGATGCATCGACATTCTTATATCGGACATTATCCGCTTCTAAACCTTCGACGAGCTCTCTAGAATCTGAAGACCTGTCTCCCACGATGATCTCAGATACCTCATCGCTCCTCACCAGATCATGAAGCGCGGCTTCGCCCTGCATACCCAGCCCTAAAAGCAGAACTTTTCCTTTGGAAATGATCAACACCTCTTTTCAGTCGAGTAATATTTATTATAGGAAAATACTTCTATCCATAAATATACTTCGCTGATTCCTTTAAAAACCATAAGAAATCCAAAAAATTTATAAAATTATATAAACTTAATAAAATATGAGGTATAACTGGTACGGGATATTGGAGGGAACGACCAAACTTTCATCGACCAAGTGGTTCCTAGCCATCTTAGCCATCGGTATCGCTATCTCATTTCTAGCTATCAGGCTGATGGTCGATCGCGGGATCAGCTTTTTTGAAAGCTTTGGTTATATCTGTTTCGGCTGGTTCGTCTTTCTAGGAGGAGCTGTACTGATAGGTACATTCGTAGGGAAACCAAAAGAGTAAAAAGCAGATTTCAACCTTTCTCAACTGACTCTACAGACCTCTAGTCCGCTCGTACCATTTCCTTATCTCGTAATCCGAGACTTCCTTCTCCTTCTTCTTTTCGCTTTTAACGCTCATATTGTGTTCATAGGCCCACTCTTTGATGGTTTTCCTGTATTCATTATCGCCTTCGAATTCCTTGATCTCCACCAAGTTGGATTTGAGACTGCCCTTGAAAGCAGCCCTCAATTCCGGCCCATCGAAAACTACGTTGCTAGTTCCCAGTTCGAATTTGTCCTTCATCTCGTTTCTGAAATAGAGAGATAACCTGTCCTTCGTAGTAATTACCCCTTCACCATCAAATTCGATTCCGGATAAAGAGTCTAAACTTTCGGAGAGTATCCAATAAACGGAATCGTCACCCGAAACCAAAAATCCTTTTGAAAGGAAACCCTCTTCAACAAGCTCAGAAAGCAGATTTCTGATCTCCCTCATCCTGTAATCCAGACCCAAGTAAGAAGAAAGTTTCTCGGCCGTAAACACGCCGAAGCTCTGGAAGGCCCATCTCATCACTTTCTTTTTAGCTTCTTTCGAACCCATACCGTTGTCAGGAGTCGTTATGTACCTATTATCTTCGTCTCTCGTGACTACTAACCCTTCATACAACTCGTCCAACATCTCCTTTGTTTTGGTTCTGCTGTAAGGAGAGCGGTGATAGACCGTACGTTTAGGAACCGGCTCCTTGTCCTCAATTATCTCCAAAATAGTTTCCATCCGAGAAGATATCTCGATATCTTTTGCCGCCCTGTAAACCGAAACGTCTTCAGGATAGGCGTACATCTTGTAGGGCGGTATCATCTTCCCACCCATAACTTTCTCTCTGCTGTACATCCAATCCAGAGAGTAAAAATCTTCAACTCTACTCTTCAATTCGAAGTCGGACCTGACGCCTTTCATCTCCTCCATCGCTTCAGAAGGATTCTCGTATTTCTCGTTTCCCAACTTCTGCTTCTTGAATATATACGACCTTATCTTCTTCTCATCGAAAACATCTTCGACGACGTTGCCCTTGACCAGCATGTCCTGTATCATCTCGTAGCCGTTCTCTCGGAATATGGACAGATTCTCCTCTGACAATTCGGTCACGGCTTGGTTCTGAAAATTCCTGATCCTTATGATATCATAGCCTTCTAACCGATGATATTCCATCATCTCGTCAACAGCTTCTAGAGCTTCCGGCAGCATCGCTTCGTCGTCCAAGTCTAGGTGTCTGATCTCGATGCATCCGCTCATCTTCCATTTCTCCAAACCACCGACGACCTCGCCTCTCTTCACGAATGGAAAGACCCAGTCGTCTCCATACCTTCGGTAGATGTCGGCCCAGAGCGGTCTAGCGTAGGGATCCTTCTTCGATAATATCCTGAACTTGTCGAACTCTCCTCCCTCGGCTTTTTGCAGATCTTCAACTTCACCACTTTTAACATACATCTCCTGCTGAGAAGAGCCAACTTTCAATTTTTTGATCTTTTTCTTGTGGAGCAGTTCCGAGATGATGCTTTCGATTTCGTTCGAATCAAATCCCGTATAATATCTGATATTGGAAAACGAGGCGGGACCGTTTCCTTTCAAATATCTTTCTATGATCTTCTTTCTAGCTTTCTCGGAATCCATAGGCTCTACGTCGAGCTCCTTGTATTTGTTGGTGGATGACCAGCCGTCCTGACCAGTGTATTCTCTCATGACATACAGATTTCTATCCAATTTTTTCACTATCTCTTTCACACGGTCGTTCTTGAGATCACTCTTCTTCTTGATCTGCCTGATCGTATCGTTTCCTCTTCTGATGATCTCCAGGATCTCCTCTTCCTCTTCTTCCAATTCCTCGGTGCGATAGGCTCCTACAAAAACAGGAATATCCTCTTTGAAAGCGTATCTTACTTTACCCTTCACAAACCTGCCTTCAACTATCCTGCCCTCTCTTCTCATCTCCTTCCAGTCCTCTATCGAGAAGTCGGAAACCCTATGAAAGATATCATACGATGTGCCTGCTTCCATGAAAAGATCGAAGTACTCTTCTATAGAGCCAACCTCGTCGAACTGCTTTTTGGCTTTATATTGCTGAGTTTTATCGTCCGAAACGAATTCTCCTCCAGGGAATCTGAGATCGTGATAATCCTCTTTTTGCATGTACTGTTCTCCTTCACCCATCACCAGCCTTCCTGAAACGACTTCGTTCTGCTCTACTAGATTGTTCAAAGCTTTGAGTGCGATATCTTCGGAAAGATCTAAAGCATAAGCTATTTCCTCCAAACTTCTCGGCGCTTCGTACTCAAGGTAACTCGAAATGATCTCTTCGACAGACTGTAATTCCGTATCTCTTTTCTCTAAAAGAGCGTACCTGTAACCGTCGTCCTCAGTGACCTCGACTCTATTGACCAGCCTTTTCCTCTCCATATCTCTGAGCGTGTTCTTGATGTCTTTCAATCTCATATCGACAGATTCGTAGAGTTCGTGAGGCGTCATCGCCTCTCTTTCGAGTTCCTCTATGATAGGAGTACTTCCATGGGGCTGTTCTCCCTGTTCGAGAGCTCGCAGGTACTTATCTTTGTCCTCGACAGCGATGTACTCGGTCTCGTCCACCCAGATCGATTCGATCTTACCTTCGTTCAAAAGCTGTTCGGACCAGTTTCTCACGTCCTCGAAAGACTTATCGGTACGGGAAAAGACATTGTTCCCCTTGTCCTTGAATACGTGGATGGGCTGCAACTCTTTAACAACTTCCAACATCTCCTCTTTAGAATCGAACTCCGGCTTTTTATCCAAAAAGTGATCTTCGACCACATCTCTATCGAATTTAAAATTCTCTATCTCCTCTTTCGGGATGACCTGTTCCAGCACTTTTTGATGGAACTTTCTCAGCAGACTGCTCCTATCGTCCATCATTATTACGTCAGAGATACCCGCCATCAAAACGTCGTGGGCGAAAGGTGACGGCGTGTCCGAGTAGCCGGTGGACTTTATCTCTGTCTTCCCCTCCTCAATATTTTCTAACACTTTTTCCGCCTTCGCGAGATCCAATACCTGATACAGTATCTCGTTGTAGGTCTCCTTCATTATGGGGAAGTCGTCCATACCTCTCAACTTATCCAGCATCTCTTTAGAGCGCAGCTTCTGCTTGGAAACCGAGATCTCTCTTCCTTTGTAGTTCCGCAGTATCATCAAGGCGCGGGTTGCGCAGTGTCGGAAACGCTGCTTGAAAAGTTCGGTGTTCCTCACGGAATTCTTCAACACATCTTCGATCTCATCTGATGAAAGTATATCTTTTACCTTCTCGAGCGGTATCTTTTTCTTCGTGGTGATCATGAAGTTGTTGTCGGTTATAGACACGTTGGCGTTGCAGTTGAATTTTTTAGATATCTTATAAGCATACGCCCTAGAGAGCGTGTCGTTCGCTTTTCTTCCATAAGATGCGTGGAATATCATGTTGTAGTTGCCGTCCTGGCCGATATGTCCTTCCAATATTATCTTCTCGTCGGTGGGCAGCTCGTCGATCACGCCCTTCTGCTCCTTGAAATAGCTGATTATGGTCTGGGCTGATCCTTCATCGATCCTGTACTCGTTTTCGAGCCATTCTATTACGTTTTCGCCCTCCACCTCCATCTTCTCGGCTACCTTTCTCCTGAACTCTCCTATCCCCACGGAAAGATCATAACTCCTTGGAAGCATCTCGCCGGTCCAACTCGGAACCGTAGGTTTCTTTCCCGCAGCGTCTTTGACAAATACCCTAGTTCCCTTAGTATGGAGAAATTCGTAGGAATGACTGCCGAGAACGAACACATCGCCCTTGGAAAGCCTCTCGACAAACTTTTCCGACAGATTTCCCAACGGAGCGCCCTTCTCGGAGTAGACCTTATAGCTTGAATCAGAAGGAATAGTGCCTATATTCATATAATAGAGCATCTGTACTCCGCCTTTTTTCCCGAACACTTCTTCATCCTCATTATACCATATCTTAGGATAAGTGTTCTCGAAGTGACTCCCTCCGAGGAAATCCAGAACGTTCATGAAATCCTCTTCTGGAAGATCTTTGTAACAATATGAGCGTCTAATCGCCTCGTAAGCTTCGTCCACGTCCCAGCGGTGTTCTATACTCATCCCTATGATTCCCTGTGAAAGCACGTCTAGGTTGTTTTCGGGTATGCTCACCCTATCGATATCGTGCTGATAGGCCTTTCGAGTCAGGACCGTACATTCCAAAAGATCGTCCTTTTCAAATACAATTATCCTTCCTTTAGATGTCTCACCGATGGAGTGGCCTGCTCTTCCAACTCTCTGTAAACCCTTAGCGACGGTTTTAGGAGAGTTGACCTGGACGACCAGATCGATGTAACCTACGTCTATACCTAACTCTAGAGAGGTCGATGACACCGCGGCCTTCATATCGCCGTACTTAAGGTCGTTCTCAACTTCTAACCTTGTCTCCTTTGACAGACTGCCGTGGTGGGCCGCTACTTCTTCTATCCCTCTGTCTTTCAATTTATAGGCCACGTTTTCGGCCCCGCTTCTCGTATTTGTAAATATTAAAGTGGTCCTATGACTCTCCACCATCTCTTTTAGACGGTCGTACATCCTCGAATTGACGACCTCGTACGGCAGGAGAGTCATGTCATCAACAGGTGAGATGACAGAAAGGTCTAGATTCTTCTCGCCCATCACCTCGATTATATTTACCGGACGGGGTTCTCCGTCCTCAAAACCACCTAAAAATTTAGCGATCTCCTCGATCGGTGCTTGTGTAGCGGAGAGACCGATACGGGTCATCTCTCCGTTGACATGTTCTTCCAACCTCTCGGTATTGAGGGAAAGATAGACACCTCTTTTCGAAGAAGCTATATCGTGGATCTCGTCGTTTATAAAGTACTGTACGTCTTTGAAACGTTTTCTGAATTTTGGAGAGGAGAGCGATAAAGCAAGACTCTCCGGCGTGGTGATATAGATGTGTGGAGGATTTTCCGTCATCTTTCTTCTTTCTTTCTGAGGAGTATCACCGGATCTTATCGCGGTCTTTATCTCGGGCACTTTCACGTCTTTTTCCTCCGCTAGATCCCTGATCTCCTCCAGCGGTTTTTCTAGATTTTTGTGTATATCGTTGGCTAGAGCTTTAAGAGGAGAAACATAAACGCAGTATATCTTGTCTTCGAGCTCTCCCTGCTTATCCTTTTTAAAAAGTCCATTTATTATAGAAAGAAAAGCGGTCAAGGTCTTACCGGAACCCGTGGGTGAAGATACCAGTACGTTCTCTTCTTCGTGTATCAGCGGGATAGCATAACCTTGAGGTTCCGTAAGAGAATCGAACTTGTTATCGAACCATTCAGCGATCAGAGGTTCCATCTCTGAAAGAACTTCTTCTTTGTCCTTCTGTTCTTGAACTCTCGTAATCATCTTAATCTTGCCTGAAATAGTTTATTTGAATCCTTGAATACGAAAAAGAAACTTAATAAAGTTTTGGATGATTACCATATTTTCTCCTGTAGTTAAAGTATTAAAAGGGATATTTCTTATCAGAATATCTAATATGTTGGGTGAAGAAAAAATAAAGATTAAAGAAGTTGATTTTCTTGTTCCAAATCTTATCTCACTTAGTATCCATCTGACTTAAGGGCTGCAGATCTTCCAAGAGATCTCTTTTCTCTTTTTTCCCGTCGGTCCTCAAGAATATCTCCGAATCGACCTCGACTTTCTGTACTTTCTCTCCGAGGTTGTACTCGAAGGACGATTCCTGGTCCTTTATCAGCGTGTAATAGTTTTCGCCTTCCTTTATCTTCTTGAGGAGATGTTTTCTGGTTTCCTCGAAAGGATATCCTACACCTTGTTCGCCCTTTTTTTCGTGGGTGAGGATCTTTTTTATTTTCCCGTCTGACGGATCGTATTCAACTGCCGATACCAAGTAATCGATGTCTTCTATCATGGATCTCTCTTGGGGTAAATAGTCGGGCTGGGCTTTATGAATCTTTCCTTTGGGAAATCAGAGTGCTCTCTCGACTTCTTCCATCTCTTCCTCTATCCTGGCTATTACTTCTTCTTCGTTACCGAAATCGATATCTGGTCTCTCCTCTCTAAATATCTCTAGAAAGTCGCGGGGTTTGTGCTGATGGATAGTCTTTTCTATCTTCGATTTGTATAGGGAAGCCATGAAATGGTGTTCTCGAACCAGATCTGCAAGAGACCTATCCCCATTGGCCCATTCGTCGAAATTTTCTTGGCTTATCAAGTTTATATACCTATGCAACTTTTCTTTATCCGGTTTGTCTGACATAGCGTATGAATTTGTGATTGAATATATTTAAATCTTTTGCCCGCTAAAATGAGGGGTGTAATGATGGGTAATTACGATCAAAATTATTATTCTCACAAGTTTTTCTATTTCTGGATATCTAAAGTTGATTTTTAAAAATAATTTTTTAATAAGTATTTATTTAAACAAATAATCTAATTAGGCAGTATTTTTCGTCAGACAAACCGTCTTATTTATCAGGCTATAGACTTTTTCCCAAGTCAAAGTTCTGCTGGAGATTACGAGTTTCTTAATTACGGTCGTAGAAATTTATTATTTATATTTACACATTTGATAGTTTGATATATCGAGTGATAGAATCGGTATTTAGCTTTATATGTTTCAAAAAATATCCGTAGTATGATAAAGAGGTGAATAAAGCATGAAAAAATTGCTAGGTGTGGTTATAATAGCGATGTTGACCTTCTCCGCTGTGGTATCGTTCGGTCAGAACGTGCGATCCAACACGCGGGATGGAGTGAGCGAAACAAACGGTATCGAATATGAAAGCTTGAACTACCGGGTCAATATAA
>CAZPCW010000037.1:0-21820 GCA_964585175.1 uncultured Thermoplasmata archaeon | reverse complement strand
TCCTCGAAGGAAGAGGACTTACTGCTCTCTCAAACACTTACAAAGGTTAAATTTTAAAAATTCCAAAAACCAAAATCATATATTCAACGATAAAGATAACCCGTCGATACGATGAGCGCTAAGTTTAAAAAAGATCACGTGGTGGCGATTGATGATTTCACCGCTGATGATATCAAGTCTATTATAGAACTAGGAGAAGAGATGATCCCGGTCGCTGAAGGTGAAAAGACTAGGAACGACTTCGATGGCAAGATACTAGCGACATTATTTTTTGAACCGAGCACTAGAACTCGGCTTTCTTTCGAAGCAGCCATGAAAAGGATGGGAGGTCGTTGCATAGGTTTTGCGAGACCCGGAACATCTTCCGCTAAAAAAGGTGAAACGTTGGCCGACACTATAAGGGTAGCAGCGGGATACGCTGACATAATCGTTCTTAGACATCCTCAAGAAGGAGCCGCTAAGCTGGCTTCTAACTTCTCTGACGTGCCGGTGATAAACGCTGGAGACGGAGCAGGTCATCACCCTACTCAAACTCTTCTAGACCTCTTCACTATCCAAGAAGAAAAAGGAGAGATATCTAACAACCATATCGGGATAGCTGGTGACCTAAAATATGGGAGAACGGTACATTCTTTGACAAAAGCTCTCAGCATGTTTGATACCGAGATAACATTCATATCCCCACCTTCTTTGAAGATGCCGGAAGAGCTAATCAAGATGCTGGAAAGAAAAGATATAGATTATCACGAAGTAGAAAATATCACAGATGCCTTGGGAGCTTTAGATATTTTGTACATGACGAGGATACAGAGAGAAAGATTCCCATCTGAGAAGGACTATCAAAAAGTGGCCCAATCCTATCATATAGAAAAAAGGATGCTCGATGAAGCTAAAGAGGACCTTAAAGTGATGCATCCTCTTCCGAGAGTGGACGAGATCAAGCCAGATGTAGATGATACCCAGAATGCTAAATACTTCCAACAAGCGGCCAATGGCGTTCCTGTCAGGATAGCTCTGCTTAAATCACTGATGGAGGTGTGAATATGGAGGAAGAAAAGAAAAAGATCAAGATCACTCCTATCGAACACGGTACCGTAATAGATCATATAAAAAAAGGACAGGCGATGAAAGTATTGAAAATTTTGAATCTTATCGATAGAGAGATAGATTTTATCGTCAGCGTAGCGATGAACGTGGATAGCAGCGAGGGTAAGAAGGATATAGTAAAAGTCGAAGATATGGAACTCCGTAACGATGAACTTGACAAGATCTCCTTAATCTCTCCAGAGGCGACCGTCAATATTATCCGAAATTATGACGTAGTGGATAAACACAGGGTTGAACTTCCAGAGATGACTAAGGGGATAGTTAGATGTAGAAACAACAATTGCATTACAAATCAAAAAGAACCGGTGGACTCCGAATTCGAAGTGGTAGGTAAGGACCCTGTGACTTTAAAGTGTATCTACTGCAAAAGGGAAATAGTCGGAGAGGAGATCTCTGAGAACGTGATCTGAAGGTTATTTGGAGATCTATTCGGACCTTTAAATCTTTTTTTCATCTTTTATTTTTTAAATATCAAAAAATATATAAGAAGTATAGTAAATGAGGTGTAGGGCAGATAACTTGGAAAAGATGAAAATAGCTGGTATCGTTGCTGCTGTAGCCGTAATGGTATTACTGGTCTCACTATTGATGCCCTGGTACACCGTAACTTCAAAATCTAGGTAAGGTCTAAGAGACGATTCAGAGTTTCGTACAAGGACCACGAGATTTCCTTTAAGAGGACGACAAATATCTTCGAATTCTCAGTTTGATGGATATGAAAACAGGAGCATGGTTTTGACGGTCACCTCGGGGATAGCTACCTTAGGAACCGGATTATCAACACTCTCTCTCCTCTTTATCGGAATGGCTATCTACTCAGATGATAGTAATCACAGAAAGATAGCCGCTGCACTTGTGACCCTAGGACTCGTCATGATGATCGTCGCTCCACTCTTTTTTATGTACTCACAGCCAAAAGCTATACTGAATGATCTGTATGATGGAGATGCCGACAATCTCCCAGAGGACTATGATAGCCAAGCCGAAAGCTTTTTCGGAAGTCATTCTAACGAGCAGAAGGAAAAAAGCTGGGGCGGAGGAATAGGTTGGTTTTTGTCTTTTGCGGGAGCGTTCCTTCTACTGGCCTCTTTGATCCTAATGATGCTCAATGTAAATACCGATCTAACAACTATAAAAATCGGTAAATCTCAGTCAGAACAATCCGAAATAGAAAGCTCAGAAGGAGAAAAACCGAGCGATCAACCGAAACAGAACTCAGTAGAAGAGGACCGATCTCAAGAAGAGATGATTAGCCAAGAGCAAGATAGTGAGGGATAACCTAAAAAACCTCTTAGATAATTTAATTTTTTATCAATAAAAACTTCCAAGGATCAAAGGCAGCAATACGGTCGCGTCACCTTTAACGGTGCAGTGATCAGCTTTCTCGTTTATTTTTCCCCAGGATATCGCTTCTCTTGCTCTCGCTCCCGAGAGTGAGCCGTCATACTCTACGGCGGTGGTCACGTACACCGCTCGATCCAATCCGTCCTTAAATTGGTTCCACCAGATCGTGTGATGCTTAGAGATGCCTCCGCCGACAACTAAAGCTCCGCTTTTTTCAGCCGGGAACACCTCGTCGGCCAACTCCTGCTCGTCTTTCATCAGGTCAATACTGAAATCCTTGTTATTCTGCCAGTACATCCATAATTGTGACCCGAATGCGCCGTCCGTGATCCCGGGTACGTAAACGGGTATTTCGTTCTCAGCTGCCCAATAGATTATCGAGTCTTCGTCATCTATCCTCTTTCCGAATTCCCATATTATCTCCCTAGTGCTCAGTTCTTTTCCGTTCTCTTCCACTATATCTTCCAGGATGGGCTGCATCTTCTCTTCTAAAACCTCTCCGTAAGACGAATTTGGAATGAATATATTCCCTAATCTTTGGATATCTTTCTTATGTAACTCGGAATCGTCGGCCGCAAAAGTTCCGTGGTAATAATCTTCCCAAACTCTAGCTAGGTCGTGATCTAATGTACCACAAGTCGTTATGATTACATCGAACAACTCCCGTTTGACAGCTTCTTTTAAAATACCGCGTGTCCCGGTGGAAACTAGACAAGCGGGAAATGAAAGAAAATTCAAGGATTCTTCTGAAAACATCTTTTCTAAAATATCGGCGGCTAAACCAACTTTTTTCGCTACGAATCCGCCAGAATCATACATGCCGGAAACTAGTTCAGATATGGTAGTATCTCCATCTATATCGTAATCTTCTACTCTTTTTTTCATGAAGATCAGCCTGTTCATGAAACTACTCAGATAAAAAGGTTACGAGATTCGTTAAAAAAATTTTGTCGGACATTTAACGTTATACTGTCAGACAAAGCTCTCTAAAAAAAGTTTTAAAATATATCATATGACGCGTGTATCAAGGGTCCAGAATATATATTGACTTGTCCTACTAAAAAGACAATACTTAAATAGGTGGATTTATTTGTATGATACAAGATGGATGGGATTCAATATGGAATCAATTGTTAGCGACGCTTTAGAAAGGCACGATGAAAGTGCCGAAGAAAAACCTAGAGGAAAAACAGTCGAAGATGTTGAGGAAGAAGAAATCGACGAAGCTCCAGAAGATGAAGAACTTCGAGATCTCGTAGATCAGCTGGAGGTCAAAATAAAGATATTCGGTGCCGGTGGCGGCGGAAGCAATACTCTCGATCGTCTGACACAAGAAGGTCTGAGTGGTGGAGAACTGATAGCTTTGAATACAGATGCCAAACACCTTCTTCACACTCACGCTCAAAAAAAGGTTCTTCTCGGAAAAGAGATAACTAATGGATTGGGAGCCGGAGCAAAACCAGAAGTGGGTGAAAAATGTGCAAGGAGTTCGAAAAATGAATTAAAAGAACACATAGGAGGTTCCGATATAATTTTCCTTACCGCTGGAATGGGTGGAGGAACTGGAACTGGAGCAGCTCCTGTTGTTGCTGAACAGGCGAAAGAAGAAGGAGCTCTCGTCATGGGCGTAGTGACCTTACCCTTTGAAGCCGAAGGCGAAGAAAGGATGAGAAACGCAAAAAGAGGACTTTCCAAATTGGAAAAACACTGTCATACTACGGTCGTAATTCCAAATGACAGATTGCTCGAACTTGTGCCAGATCTTCCATTGAACGCGGCTTTCAAAGTTGCAGATGAAATACTGATGGAATCCATAAAGGGCATGACCGAAATAATAACCAAACCTGGTCTTGTCAACATAGATTACAACGATATGAGAACAATAATGGATAACGGAGAGCTAGCGATGATAGGTATCGGCGAGTCCGAAGACCCCAATAACAGAGTAGAAGAAGCTGTGGAACAGGCATTGGGTTCACCTCTTCTTGGAGATATCGATACCAGCGAATCTCAGGGAGCTCTTATAAGAGTCATGGGTGGACCTGATATGACAGTTGAAGAAGCCGAAAAGGCCGCAGACATGGTTAACGAAAAGATAAGCAAAGATGCTAGAATAATCTGGGGTTGTAATGTCGACGAAGACATGGGTAACAAGCTCAAGATAATGCTGGTAGTTACTAACGTTCATACCGAGAGCGAGGATTTCGCCGACCAGATGATCGGTTCAGCAGACGGTGAATTAGACAGAGTGGCTTAGATACGAAAACCAACATTAATTTACTTCTTTTTCTTTTACTACTCCATGTTCGCTAAGGGAATAAAGACACCGTTGCTCTTTTCTATTTTAATATTTGTAACTCTCGTCGGATTTTATGTTTTTATCTATTCAAGTTTTATTCCTATACTTATCGGGTTTTTTTTACTCATTTTTCCACTTTATTTCTTTAGAGACCCAGAACGGAATATCTCTGACGGAATAGCATCCCCAGCTGACGGAAAAATCGTCGCGATAGATCGAGAGCGTAATTCTATAGAGATCTTTATGAATATTTGGGATGTGCACGTGAATCGGGCTCCCGTGTCTGGGACGATCGAAGGAAGGAAACATTTCGACGGGAAGCATTCGCCCGCTTTCACCAAAAAAGCAGAACAGAATGAAAGACATCTAATTCAATTGATTTCAGATGATGAAAGAGAGATTAGGATATGGCAGATCGCGGGCGTGTTCGCTAGAAGGATCGTTTCTTACGTTGATACGGAAGAAAGCATAGAGAAAGGAGATAGGATAGGGATGATCAGATTCGGATCGAAAGTCAAACTCGAGTTTTCTAGGGAGGTCGATTTTTTGGTCAAAAAAGGACAAAAAGTTCAAGCGGGAAGAACCAAACTGGGGGAGTGGCATGAATAAAAAAGTCAAACTGACCATTCCCGATTATGTTACGCTTTCTAACGCTTTACTAGGTTTTCTTGCTATCACTTATATCATAGATGAAAGATTATGGCTAGCTTCACTGATAATCATCATCTGTGTCACTTTGGACGGTATAGACGGTGCGTTAGCTCGATATCTAGGATCTGAACACGGAATAGGGGCATATATGGACTTTTTTTCTGACATAATCTCGTTTTGCTTTGCTCCCGCACTTTTGTTTTATACTACCTTTTATGATCCTGTCCTCGGTAGGAGTTGGGAATCTCCTCAAAATGCTTTAGCTACCTTAGTTCCCTTCTTCCTGGTATTTATGGGGACTCTTAGACTGTCTAGATTTGCCGACAAAACTTCGACTAGAAAAAGGTATAAAGGAATACCCACTCCTTCTTTAGCTCTAATCGTCATACATATCTCGTACCTTTTAGGATATGGGGGATCTACAACTTTCAGACCTTATATAGCTATTCTTATAGTCGGTAGTTTGATCCCGCTCTTATTCTGCAGTATAGACTACCCTAAGCTCAGAGAAGTAAAGTTAAAGATCAGCGGATTGATCTTCATCATCATAACGTTTGTTGGCTTTTTATCGATCAATTATCTACAAAATATCACGGAATTTATCCTTTTATTCACGCTGTCTGTCCTCTTGGGTTACGTTTTTATCTCACCTTTGATTTTGAAAATCCATGGCAGAAGAAAAGATGGATAATAAAATGGCAGAGGGAGAAAAGTACTTCGACTGTACAGACGAGCAGAGAGTCTCTTTTGAATTGGGTATCAAACTCGGAGCTTTATTTCACCAGTTCGTCGGAACCCCTGTCAGTTCTAAAAACATCGAGAAACTAGAAGGGGCGATGGAAAGCACCACCGAAAGTCAAGCCTTCGTGAAAAAAGCAGAGGTCAGTATCAAACCCGAGGCTAGATCGGATATCTCAGATCTTGGCCCTTTCGACTATACAACCCTAACCGGAAAAATGATCGAAGCCGAGATAAAAGTAGAGTATGAGGGTATAACTGCAGAGGGAAAAATGGAATTTATAGAAGAAATGGACTACCCTCTGATGTATATCGAGAATTTTAAAAAGGAATAAGGGAATAAACATCTCCAATTTTCCAACAATTAATAAATAGTTGAAACCCCTTATAAATCCTCAAGTAGAGGATCGATAGCAAATGGCAAAAAGTCTAAAGATCGGGATAAGTGGACCTTCCGGGATTCAAAAATCGAATACCATCAAATCTATTATAGAGATGCTTGATGAAGAAGGTATTAGTCTAGGCGGAATGGTAACTGAACCGATAATGGAGGACAACCGAAGAGTTGGATTCCAAGTCATGGACTGGCAAACGAAGGAAAAAGCCGTCTTTGCCCACCTTGATCTTGATTCAACAACTGAAGTAAAAGGATTTGGTGTTGATCTAGATTCTTTAAACGAAGTTGGAGTCAAAGCTATCAGGGACGGAGCGAACGAAAAAGACGTTATACTGATAGATGAGATAGGCAAAATGCAGGTAGAGAGTGATGAATTCTACTCTACTGTGAAGAAAGCGATCAAGGTAGATAAACCTCTTATATTGACTTTCGAGAAGAAATCTAGAAACCCACTACTACAGGAGATTAGAAGAAGAGACGACGTACGGATGCTGGAATTGACCGACGTTAACAAGGACCTGCTGCCGTACAAGGTTTTAGACCTGATAAAAGAAGATCTTCAGGGCGATTAAAGGTGGAATTGGTAGAGATCTCTGAAGGAAAGGTGGACGTCACCGTTCCGGATTTCAAAGAATCAGAAGGCCCAAAAGGTATCGGAGAAGGTGTTTTTTATAACCCCTCGATGGAAAAACATAGGGACATCTTTATCTCGTTCCTTAACGCTTTCAATAGCTCAGCTGATAAAAAAACCATAAGTTTGCTTGACGGCATGGCAGCTACCGGTATTCGAGGAATTCGAGTAGCTAAGGAAAGCTCTGTCAAGGATATCACTATGAACGATATCTCCAAAAAAGCGACGGATCTCATTGAAAAAAATAGCGAAAAGAATTCTATTCAAGCCGATATTACTAACGAATCTTTCGAGGAGCATCTTCTCGATAACAGATACAAATACGATTACATAGATATAGATCCGTTCGGATCACCGGCCCCTTATTATCCCATAGCGGCTCGATGTGTTTCTCATGAAGGCGTCGTAGGAGTTACAGCGACAGACACCGCCGTTCTCTGCGGCACTTATCCAAAGACGAGTTTGCGAAGATATTCTTCCCGCCCTAAAAACAACTGGTGCAGACATGAAAACGGTCTGAGAATCTTGATAGCGTACTGTGCAAGAGAAGCGGCTCGACACGATAAATGGGTAAAACCGCTACTTTCATATTACGAAGGACATCATTTCCGCACTTATCTTCAGATAGGTGACGGGGCGAAAAAAGCTGACAGCTGTATAGAAAAAGTAAGAAGAGTTTCATTCGGTAACGGTGATTGGAAAAAAGAGGGACTGACTGTCGAGGATTCTTGCGGACCTTTCTGGACTGGCGAATTGTTCGCCCAAGATATATTGGAAAGCATGAACCCGGTAGGAACTATGGACGGAGAACTACTCTCCAGTTGGAAAAAAGAATCTGGAAAGCCACCGTTTTTTTACGATACGAATAAGATCAGCAGTGTTTTAGGTGTTGCGCCTCCACCGATCGATGATATAATAGAGAAGTTAGATGAAAGGAGATTTAAGAGTTCAAGAACTCACTTCTCGCCTACAGGTGTAAAATCTGAAGCCTCTTATGGAGTTATTAAAGAGATCTTCGGGGAGCTTTCATCTGATTAAACAGAAAATTCTCAAAAAGCGTCAGCTCTAGCATCGAACTTAACAACAGGACATTTTCCCAAACATTCGCCACAGTGCACACACTTTTCTATATCTATCTTGATACCCTCGTCAAAATATATCGCATCCTGTTCGCACTTACCTACGCAGACACCACACTCTACGCAATTCAACGCCTTTTTATGGATATCCAATATCTTGTCCTTCTCTAGATCGTGCAATTCTTTCTCTTTCACATCTGTAACTGCATTAAGCAGATTTCTAGTCCTGTTATCTTTTAAAATCTCAGAGATGGATCTCTCTAATCTACCTTTATCTTCTTCGATCTCTATTTCCTGGTGGATAATCTTCTTCATTTTTTCCGGGATATCTATCCATCTCCAAAGACCTAATTCGATCCATATATCAGGCAGATTTTCTCTTTCAGCGTGTTTTTCAAGTGCGTTTTCAAACCTCTCAAAGTCGGAGAACTCCTCCCTAAGCCTATCAAATTCAGCCAGGTCCGAGGCAGGGCAAACCCAACAGCCTATCCTTTCGAAGCCTTTTTCATACCATTCGTTCCATTCCGCATCCTTTGAAAAAAGATAGAACCAGACGTGTAAAGCAGTCCAGTCTTGAATAGGGGAAGCTGAAACCTGGCCGGGGACCCAAGGATTGTCCCATGTGCTCCCCTGACTCATCCTTTGTCTCGACTCGTATCTTCTCTGACCAATAAATGAGAGAACGCCATCAGGATAATGTTCCTTTATAGAGAGCGCAGTCGGGCCGAGTTTACAAGTTTTGCAGCACCATCTATAATCTCTCGCTGAAGGACCAAAGTGATCTAAATTATCCCAGTATCCGCTGCCAGCTTTTCTTTCATGAAGTGTAAGATCATATTTTTCAGCTACCTTTTCTACGTTCTTCTTCGTTTCCGGCAGCTCTATACCGGTATCTATGAAAAGTAGGTCCGGATCGATATCCGCATCTAAGAGGAGATGAAGGGTGGCAAGAGAGTCTTTACCTCCGCTGTAGGAAACAGCCACTGGAAGATCGTTTTTCTCTACCTGTTTCTCAATAAATCTTATACTGCTCTCAACTCTTTTATCTATCAATTTTTCATTCGCTTCGAGCACTTCATCTCTATCCGATCCTTTATTTGATGGAGTATAATCCGATCTTTTCCACCTGTTTTTGACGCCCTTACCGGAGGTTCTTTCGATCAATTCTTTCCCGGAATATTGAGCGGCCCCTGCACAGATGATCTCTTCGGATGGACTTACCACTATGACCTCTTCGCTCTCCTGAATCTCTTCATCAGCGTCGGTTATCCCGGGTGAAAGTACACTACCTCCATCAAGGATCGGCTCTACCGCTCCTTTGTCTATCTTTACAAAACCTTTATCCGGTTTTTTTAGACCCTTCCAAGGCCTAAGTATAAATTCATAAGGATCATTCTTATTCAATTTCCTCTTTGGATTGTATCTCAACGCTCCGATGACTTTGCCATCTACTATCACCTCGTCCATCCGATCGATATAAGGGATTCCATTAAGAAGAACTGTCTTATCCTCAGAAAATATTTCATAAGAATAATCTTCACCCCACTGTCTATCTATAGTTTTCCTGATCAACTCTATATCGTCCTCGAAAACCGGTCTCACGTCTCCAGGAGGGGTCATCTCGACTTTTCTCGCTTTTTCACCACAAATCTCACATCTTCCTTTTTCAACTATAGGAACGTTACAGTGATCGCACCAGTGTAGGTGCATCTTCCCCAATCTGACAATAGACATATAAATCTAAAAAAGATTGATTTTTCCTTGTCCTTAAAGCTTTTGCTCGGTTGTTACAGTCGAATTAAATATCACTCTAGACTCGTTACCTTTTTTCTATCTATTTCTTCTTTGACACCTTCTTCTACTTCCTTAGAGCCTAGCCTTTCAAGCAAATCTTTATCCATATCATGGATTATCAAGTGATCGACTTCCATCTTCTCGTAATCTTCTATTATCTCGTCGGCGATAGTCTCTGCTTTTCTCATCCGTACCTCCGTGGGGATATCAGTTTCATCCGTTATATCCAATATATCTTCGGTATATTCGTCTACCTGTCTCTTCTTATCATCCATAACCGAATCTAAGAAATCGCTCTTCGTCTTCTTTCCCACTCTTGCATCTATCCTCTCCGAGATAGAAGGTTCTTCTATTATCTTTAGGATGATTATCTTAGTGGGATTTTCCTTTTTGATCGTTCCTCTTATTATACTCAGCGCCTTGTCAGAATACGGTTTTTCGTAACAGGCGATCAATAGTACGTTTTCATCATCCATCTTTATCTTTTCCATACACATCACATTTCTTTTTCTTTTATTTTACCAATATCCGAGCAGTTTCCACCATCCTAGTCCTATAGTAAGGAAGACCGCCAAGCCTAATAGATTAAGTATCAAACCGGGTATCAAAAAGTCTTTTTGTTTCAGATGGCCGGTTGAATAAACTAAGGCGGCACTGGGAGTCCCAACCACGAACATGAACGCGAAAGCACTCGGGAGAGCAACCAAAAATACGGGTAAAACCCCTGGGAACTCAAGAGGTATCATTGCGGATAGAGCTATAGGAAGGATAACACCCGTTGTAGCAGCGTTGCTCATCACGTTGGAAAGGAATGCGGTTAGAACTGCAAAAGTGGCCAATAGTAGGAAGGGACTCTCTCCAACGATGTCTAAAAGAGAAGTAGCGATAAATTGTAAAGTCCCAGATTGGGAAAGTATGAATGCTAGAGATATCGCTCCACCGTAAAGGAATATAGTACCCCAGGGAAGCCTCTGAGCTATATCATCCCACGTTATCGTGCCGGAGAGCGCTATGAAAACCGATACGAGTACTGCGATAACGCCCATACCTATTACTTGACCAAGTATGACCCAAGAGACGAAAGCCGATATCAAAAAGCCAAGAGCTTTGGCTTCTCCCATCGAAAAATCGCCCATCTTTTCTACTTCAGTTCCGATCTGATTCTCGATCGTCCCCATATCCACGTTTCTAACATCGAAATACCTCGAAAGGATCAAGTAAACGAAAAATGTCATCAATAACACCATGGGAATAGCGGCTATGAACCATTCCACAAATGAAATGTACTTGCCCGTTTCCTTAAAATATATCTCAATAGCTAAAGGATTTCTAGCCCCTCCAAGTAAGGTGCCCATACTTCCAACACTACTTCCAAAAGAAAGACCGAGCAAACTGGCCTTTACAAAATCTTGGTTCAGTTCACCCTCTTCATAGGCAGAATATATACTGAGAAGGACTGGTATAAAAAGCGCCGCTACGGCGTGCGCAGGCATGGCCATTGAGAGAAAAGATGCGATCAATATTATACCCAAAAGGAATTGTTTCGGATTATCCCCAAAACGGGTTAAAACTTTCAGTGCGATCCTTTTATGTAAACCGTGTTTTTCGATCGTGAGGCTGAGGACAAAAGCACCTAATAAGAAAAATATCGTGGTAGATGCAAATCCCGTGAAGGCTTCAGAGGGTTTCAATATACCCAATATTACCGACATGGATATTATCAAAAAAGCGGTAAACATGTAAGAAATAGGAGTGAGCAGCCAAAAATATACAGCTAGAAAAAGAAGAGCTAGGCCGTAGTACTCATGTGCACTAGCAGGATCGGGAGTTATAGTATAGAAAACCAAAAGCATCAATCCAAATATTGACAGACCTATAGCTGCCTGAACCTTATCCTTCCTCAATATCTCTATAGGGTATAAATCAGTATGGAATGTGTTTTTTACTTTAGTCATTATATTAGACATCTGCTACCCTTCCTTAATTACTTTGAGAGATTTAAATTATTTGGAATACTGCTTTTTTGGCTTCTCGGATTGAGGAATCGTATTCAATCTAAAAGAGTGACTTTTCTTGTCTCCAACTCTTTTTTTACATCTTCTGCGATACTACCTTCCATCATTTTCTCGACCGCTCCTTTTTTCGGAGCATGGATTATAACGTGATCAACATCTTTGTCCCTGAATTCATCAATTATCCCTTCTCCAAGGTCATCGCTCTTTCTAAGGTGGACTTCTGAAGGTATATCGAATCTCTCGGCTAATTCCTTAATCTCCTCCGCATATTTATCCGCTTGCTCTTTTTTTCTCTCTCTTACCGATTCTAAAAAATCTTTTTTACCTTCTAATCCTATGTTCGCATCAACCAACTCCGAAGAATTCTTTTCTTCGATCATCTTTAAAATGATTATTTTTTCAGGTCTTTCTTGTTCTATTATATCAATAATAGCTTTTAGGGCTTCATCGGTGTAACTTTCCCTGTATGTAGCTATCATCAACGTCTTTATCTCTATATTCCTCTCCTCTTGCTTTCGCTGCATGACTTTTTTCTCCGGAGTATTATCTTTTTCCCATCCCTCTTCTTTATTTTTGGATCTTTCTTCTTCCGTATCGTCCATGAAGGCTGTCCTCCAATTTCTTGCTTGTCTCCTTATTGATTTTACTCACAATGTTATATAGGAAACTACTATAAATTCTTTGATGTCAGATCATTTCTTTACCATCCTAAAGAGATCTCATTCAAAGGATTGAAATAGCTTTAAATTAATATATCACTGTCCGGGCTGAAATATTGCGCCGGACAGGGTCCTGATGGGTCCCCCTGTGAGACGGATGTAACCATCCTTAAGTGATCAGGGAACAACCCCAGAACCCTACAAACCCCTGGCTAGAGTCAAGGAGGGGAGTTGGACGCACCTTACGATGAACCGACCTGTTACGGCCAGGGGACATCTTGATACCATGAAAGAAAAAAACAGAGTACTAAAATGTCCCAACTGTGGGAGCGATAGGATATTTCCAGAGACCGGATTCGTTACTGGATTCAAATATCACTGTTCCAATTGTGATTATGTAGGTGCCCTTGTCATAGAAGAATATGTAGATGACGAAGAAAATTCAGAATGATAGTTAATAATAATAGTTAGAAAGAATGAGAAAGGATTTTTACGCATACATCACTTTTTTCTTGATCTCTCTCTCTGTCGAATCCGACATGACCTTTTCTATAGCCGATAGGAAATCTTCCTGATCAACTTTTTGCTTCTCGTCGCCCTCTCTTATGGAGAACATGCCGGCTTCTGTACAGATAGCCTTTATGTCTGCTCCGCTAGCTTCTTCGGATCTATCGGCTAAAATCTCTGTATCTATATCGTCGGCTACCTGCATATCTCTCATATGGATCTTGAAGATATCTTTTCTAGCTTCGTAATTCGGTTTGGGGGTGTTTATTATCCTGTCGAACCTTCCTGGTCTCAAGAGAGCTTTGTCCAGTAATTCAGGGCGATTCGTGGCCCCCATTATTTTCACCTCGCCGAGAGGGTCGAAACCGTCTAACTCTGAGAGCAGCTGCATCATGGTTCTCTGCACTTCTCTATCTCCGGAGGTCGATTTCTCCTGCCGCTTGGTAGCTACGGAATCCAACTCGTCGATGAATATAACCGAAGGAGATTTCTCTCTAGCCATCTCGAAAAGTTCTCTGACCATCCTAGCTCCTTCGCCGATATATTTCTGGACCAGTTCCGATCCTACAAGTTTGATGAAGGTAGCGTTGGTCCTATTAGCCACGGCTTTAGCCATCATAGTCTTTCCAGTTCCTGGCGGCCCTACCAAAAGAACGGCCTTCGGAGGATCTATTCCAACTCCTTCGAACTTCTTAGGTGAAAGTAAAGGTTCTTCTACTGTTTCCTTAACTTCTCTAATCTGATCTTCTAAGCCTCCGATATCATCATACACTAAATCTGGTTTTTCTACAACTTCCGCACCCATAATATCCGGATCGACCGGTGCGGGCAGAACCTTTACGACGGAAAGAGTCTGTTTGTTAAGCGCAACTCTAGTCCCGGGCTTGAGATCGTTTTCAGGTAAAAATTCAGCCACATTGACGATAAAATCAGGTCCAGTAGAACTCTCGATAACCGCTTTATCATCCGGTAAAACTTCCTTCACTTGACCGACCAGCAAAGGTGGTTTCTTCAATCTTGCAAGCTCTTTTTTCAGCTCTTTAGTCTCTTTTTTGAGTTTTTCCAGCTCATTCCTAACATAGTCGTCCCTTCCCGAGCGTGGATACTCTTTAGTTAACTGCTCATGTTTCTTCTGTAGCTCTTCTATCCTTTGAGTTAATTCCTCTGAAGTCTCACTCATATCTTCTTCGTCCAAACGACCACCGTCTATTTCATAAATTACGAAATCGCTGCATTATAAAGATTATGGTAAATTCTCACCAGATATCATTCCCCCTCATCCAGTAGGGAATTCAACCTTTTCATCGCATGTTTTTTGTCTTTCTGTGGAACTTCAGCTTGCTTGATATCTTCTTCTAAAACTTCGATAGTGTGGTCGTATACCTCTTTATCCACCGGATAAGGAGTTCCGTCTTTTCCACCATGAGCGAAACTGTATTTCACCGGATCTTCCCAGCTCACTTCACTACCATATATTAAATCCGAAACTAGCGCAAGGGCTCTGATCTTTTTAGGACCCATACCTTCAAGGCTTACCATCTCCTCGTAATCCTCCGGTTGGATTTCATAAGCTTTGTTGAGTACTTTCCATTCCCTATCGCTCAGATCCATATCTAATACCCCGTGATGGGACGGCATTTCTAATTTTTTAGCTTCAAAATCGATGAGAGTGGTCTGTCCACCTTCGTCGAAGTATTTTTTCAGATGATCGGGGTTATCGTTGATCAGGTCTACGCTTACCTCACGGGTCTCTTCGCTGCGAGAGTCTGTCATATCCAACGCTCTTTCTTCTCTCCTATCACAGCTGATCCCTTCGTGGGGCTCTTGGACGAACTCATCCACTTTATTGGAGAACCACTGATATCTGCGGGCGTAACCGTCTTCTTCGTCCATCCCCTGCTGTATAACCCCCCACTCGCCGTCTTCAGAAACTAAAAAACAATGATGATAGAGTTGGTAACTGTCTTGAATACAGGAATTATCGATTTTAGCCGAAAGCTTAGATGAACTCACAAGAGACCCAATATCACTCGGTTGTATCGAAAATATTTCCTCTAAACCTTTTATCTCTTCGGGAGTTTTTCGACTGGATTTACCCTTCCCTCCAAGGATCGCTATGCCGTGTTCCTCCGCCTCTAAAGCTTCTTTTAATGCTCCACAGGTAGTGGTGGTTGTACCGCTAGAATGCCAATCGAAGCCTATAGTGCAGGAAAAAGCCTGAAACCAGTGGGGATCTGTTATCCTCTCCAAAAACTCCTCTCTTCCGAACTCCTCTATTATAACTTCGGAGATACCTTCGCTCAAACGGACCATCCTTTCGAATAACCATCTGGGCGCGCTCCCTCCGTGTAGAGGTAGGTCCGTGGTCCCTTTCTTTTTCATCTAAAAAGACTTATCCAGGAGCCGGGGTATAATATTTGCGCTTTTAGTATTGTCTCACACGATTTTATCCATAGATAGATATTTTGGCTACTCCTCATACCTCTCATGCAATCTTTCAAAGTCCCGCTTGATCGACCGATAGAATGATGGGAAGTAGACTATAGCAGCTAAAAGAGCGATAAAACCTACCGCCACGTAAAAAACCTCCGTGTCGGCTTTGTAGGGTTCGACACCTCCGATTATAAAACCTATCTCATCGACTATCAATCCCAATCCTGATCCATACATTATCGAGCTTATCCTAGCCAATCCTTTACCACGATAATTGATTGAAAGCCATCCGGATATCGCTACTAAGACCACCCCATAGGTGATATGATGGATGTGATATCCGCCTAAGAGTAAATTTTTACCTACACTATAACTAACGTCCGGACTCACCGAGGTATCAGCTTGAAAATATATTACCCATATCCTTGCAGTTAGAAAGGCGATTAAAAAAGAAACTGATATCAAAAATGGAGTCGATCTCCTTCTCTTGTATACCTCTTTTTTTATTTTTTGAGGTATGTAACTGTAAATCGCCTTCAAAGTTTTTCTGTCTGCCATGGAACACTCATAATCATATGATACGTTTCCAGATTAAAATCTTTCGTTGATTAAGCAACAGCGTATATCTTACATTCCTCCGATTTATAAATCAAATAAAAGTTTCTATCGTATTCATCTATCAGCCCATCATTCAAAGGTTTTGGATTTTCTCCTACTTTTACAGCAGCACCTTCTTTCATTTCTCTATCCCACATGATATAACTGACATTGTGTTTTTTCAGATCTTCATCGGCGGAGTCGAAATCCGAACTGAAATACATCTCTTTTCCTTTCGTCCAGGTTAAGTTCTTGTTACTTACCGAGAAAGAGGCCGCGCTCATTCTGTGATCCGTAGCTATCTTTCCATCAGGCGACTCCTTGATCCAAAAAGATGCTTCTAAGTCCCTAAATTCCACTCCTTCAGTAAATCCTCCTGCCCTTTCTTGGGACGGAAACGAAAGAGGTATAAGAAAAGCCGCCATCAGTAGGATAATGATGCCTAACGATAGAGTCTTCCTTTTCGATGCTTTAGGATCAAATATTATATTTCTAAATTGATACAGACCTATCCCAAAAAAGATCGATGTTGGGACCATAAAGAAGGCAAGATGTCTCGAGGGTAGAAGTGAGGTACTACCAGATATAAAGCCAGCAAGAGCCGAGAAAGTGACGAAAATCAGCCATCCCCATAATGTCGGTCCTTCCTTCAATGCCTTGGTGATCTTTCTAGAGGAAACTGCGAAAACAAAGAGGATCACCAGTGGGAGATAGAAAAGAGCAGTAATTCCTATCTCAATATCTCTTCCAGGAATACTCCAAAAAATAAGATATATTAAAATAGAAAGAGCCACTATCAGTATTATAGCTCCAAATATCAAAAACGATTTCAATTCTTGTTTATGGAGATTGATAGGGACCTTAAAATCGTATCTTCTTCGTTTTTTAGCCAAAAACTCTATGAGTAAAATGAAAACTAAGGGAACTATTATTACAGTATAAGAGGGGAAAAATAGGGCCTGGTAAATTCGATTTTCTCTAAAGGGCGTTGAGTACAATACCCAATATGCCGCTGTAAGAAGGAACACTGATACAAGAAGATAGGTTTTTAATCCATCTATATCCCGAACTTTTCTTCTCCATAACTTCGAGACACTTGTTCCTCCAAGTAGAAAAAGTATGAAAAAGTATGTTGAAAAGTGGTGAGAGATAATCAACGATGCCAATGGGAAAAAAATCAACAGGGCGGTTTTTTTATTTTTTTCCATATGGGAAATAACCAAAGATACACATAGAAGCATGAAGAAGAATCCCATCGTTTCGGGCCGGGGTTGAGAAAAAGCATATATCAATGGTGGAAGACAGGTAAAAAAGAAAGTAGAAATTATGGCCGGTCTCCAGTCATCCATGACTTTGTGAACTATCACAAATATAAAGAGAGGCGAAAAAGCGGAAATGACCACGGGTACGAATACCATCGATCGAATTATATCTATACCTGATAGTAGATGAAAACCCCCTCCTAGAATAAACATCCCGGGAAAATAGGGATACGCAGTTCCCCATCCATCTATCGAGAGATAAGCACCTCCGGTCTTCACCCACTGATGAGTATAGTACATATATTCGCCGCAGTCCATACCCCATAATGTAAATTCATATAGCGGTAAAGTTCGGATTAAGAGAGAAAAGCTGATTATAGCGAGTAGAGCAAACCAACCCGATTTTTTCATCCACTGTGTATATTCTTGTTGGAGTTATATTTTTTTCGCATGCGAGTCCACTATGAGCAAGATATCGATCTTAGATGAGTATGGAATTAACCAAATCTCCATATAGATATCATTCTTCTTTCAATTCCTCGTCTACCTTCTCTACCGGAATCAAAACTTCGAGCTCCGAGTCTTCTATATTATCGATGCCCTTGTACTTTTCCTCATGGAAACACTGTATATGGAAAAGGTATTCATCGAAAGACCTGATCCAATAATCGGAATCAGGTATCCAATCCTGCAGGATATCTTCCTCCCAGGTCTCAATCTCTTCTCCTTTAAGCTGGAACGAAATGTATTTCGTTGCCGGAAGGACTTTGTTCACCAATTCAACGGGAATTTCATCGATATCTTCGAGTTCAAATCCCACGAACACCTCTAATTTCCCTTCTTGATCCAGTTCTTCCTCGTTCCATACTTGTACTTCGTAAGAATACTTGGGATCGACCACTTCATCATCGATAGATAACCATTTATTCACACAGAACTCAGAGAGAGTGCCCCATAAGTTCTCGATCTTTTTCTCGAAAGATTCTTTTTCATCCAACATCGAACCTCTGTAATCGAAACCAGCTAGTTTCATCCTTTCTTTTTCGATTATTTCATATTCCATAGTGTTTCCAAAAAAATGGATTCACTATTTCTTAATAACAGTTTGGGAGGATTGTACGAATGAGCTAAAGCATATCTCCTTGACCAAAACATTTAATTGCAAACAAAGATTTACCACGACCGTACTCCGAGTATTTGCTCATGAGGTGTAAAAATGGAACTTGAAGAAGTATCGGATATATGTGAGTCTCTAATTGACGAAGTAAGTAAGGCTATTGTTGGAAAAAGATCAGTTCTTCAAAAGACACTCCTCGGGATATTAGCTAATGGTAATATCTTATTCGAAGATTATCCTGGGTTGGCTAAGACCCTTTTATCAAACTGTTTCTCAAGAACTTTAGGATGTGATTTTAAAAGGATCCAGTTCACCCCTGATCTGTTACCTGCGGATATCACCGGGTCTTTTATATATGATAAGAATTCCGGCGAATTCACGATGAGGAAAGGGCCGATATTCACAAATATTCTTCTCGCGGACGAGGTCAACCGTGCACCACCAAAAACTCAAGCGGCTCTGTTGGAGGCTATGCAGGAAAAACAGACCACTATCGAAGGTGAAACTCACACGTTAGATGATCCTTTCATAGTCATCGCAACCCAGAATCCTATAGAATATGAAGGTACTTACCCTCTTCCAGAGGCACAGGTAGATAGGTTCCTCTTAAGGCTTAATGTTGGATACCCGACCGCTTCTGACGAAGTCGAGATACTGCGGAGAAGAAAAGAAAGGAAGACGGATGATGTCGAAATAGAGAGAATCATAGATCCGGGAACTTTGATAGAGATGCAGAACCTGATCGAGGACGTACATCTGGATGATGACATCAAGAAGTACATCGTAAATATAGTTCAGAGAACAAGAAAGAACAAGGACGTAGAGGTCGGTTCTAGCCCTAGAGGGAGTCTCGCCCTCATGAAATTATCGATGGCAAACGCCGCTATGAGAGGGAGAGATTACGTTGTTCCCGACGATGTCAAGTTCATAGCTAAAGAAGCTCTTTCTCATCGTTTGGTTCTCAAACCTGGACCCGCGATAAAAGGAGTAGAAGAAGAAGAGATAATAGAGCAGACTTTGAAAGACGTGCCAGTTCCAAAAATCGATTAGATGAAGAAAGGGCACGTGTTTATAATCCCTAAAATCTTTCTTTTCCATTTTTATCTAGATGATCGAGAAGACACCTTCCTAGCAGAGTTAGGGAGGTGATGAATCGATCCACTTTCACTTACCCCTCCAACAAACACTTAAACACCAGGAGATATATGTTTTAGGTAGTGGTTCCAAACACGGGCCTGCAGAAAGTTTGAGAAGACCGCTTTTGCAGGTAGGGGCCGATCATGAATCGACATGGTGTTGTGGCGCGGCCCTTCGAGCTGGAAGCGACGACCCGACCTCTGTGTTTGGGTAAAACAAAAGTCGGCGAGCGGAATGCAACCTCAATAGCTTTGGTCAGAAGCACCTTCCTGATCAACTGGTCAGGGAGGTGAGGACGTCACTTTTAAGTCCACTATCTATACACCCCAAGAACTTATAATCTTTTGAGGTATATGATATATTCAGAGGAGGGTATAATTTGTGTTATGGTCTATAGAAAAGCCTGAAAATGAGATGGAAAAGATACTAGACTATTCTCCGGGAACCGAGGAAAGAGAAGAGCTCCAGCAGGAATTAGAAATGGTCAAGGACGAGACTGTTGATATACCGTTAGTTATCGATGGTGAGGAAATAAAGACTGGTAAGACTGAAGAAATAATCAGTCCGCATGACCACGATAACGTTATTGGTAGAGTACATCTCGCAAGAGAAGACGAGATCGAGTTGGCGATAGAAGCGGCTGAAGAAGCACACGAAGATTGGTCTCAGATAAACTGGTATCATCGAGCAGCTGTCTTCAAAAAAGCCGCGGATCTTTTAGCGGGGCCTAAAAGGATCCAAAATATAGCGGCGATAATGATGAATCAATCTAAAAATCCTTACGAAGCTGAGATCGATCTAGCTGAACTTGTTGATTTTTGGAGACTGAACGCCTACTACATGAAGTTCATCTATGAGCAGCAGCCGGATCAGATAGAAAGTGAAATGAATAGGTTGGACTGGAGACCTCTAGAAGGTTTTGTCCTCGCTATTACACCTTTCAATTTTTACTCGATTGCGGGCAATCTACCCGCTTCTCCAGCTATCGTAGGAAACACGGTGATCTGGAAACCGTCTTTGAATGTTTCCTTCTCCAATTACCAGATAATGAGAATATGGTTAGAAGCTGGCTTGGACGACGGAGTCATAAATTTCCTACCGTTTCCCAGTGAGATATCGGAACAACTGACTGAACATCGAGATCTTGCGGGTGTGAATTTTACGGGCAGTTACGTAACCCTCACTTACCTATGGGACGTGATAAATTCAAATATCAAAAATTACCAAAACTTCCCCAGGATTGTCGGGGAAGCAGGAGGAAAGGACTTCATTTTTATTCACGATTCCGCCGATATTAACAACGCGGCGATAAATATCATAAGAGGATCATTCGGTTTTCAAGGACAAAAATGCTCAGCCTCCTCAAGAGTATATTGTCCAAAGAGCATGTGGGATGATCTGAAAGAAATACTTGATCAAGAGGTGCCGGAGATAACAATTGGTCCCGTTGACGAATTAGAGAATTACATGGGAGCGGTGATCGATGAAGAGGCGTTCGAAAAGATACTCAGTTATCTGAACTATGCGGAAGAAGACAAAGATTGTAAGATACTGCACGGCGGAGAGTTTGATTCTACAGAGGGTTGGTTCGTAGAACCAACGATCGTCAAAACTGAAGACCCCAAAAGTAAACTGATGAAGGAAGAGATCTTTGGACCGGTTGTCACTATATATGTTTATCCAGATGATGAATTCGAAAAGACTTTGGAATTGTGCGATAGAACCTCACCTTATGCCTTGACCGGTTCTATATTTGCGAAAGACAGCGAAGCTATCCATTTAGCGGAAAACAAACTGAGATATTCAGCGGGCAACTTCTACATCAACGACAAGCCCACTGGCGCAGTCGTAGGAAGACAGCCCTTCGGCGGTGCTAGAAGTTCAGGAACTAACGATAAAGCGGGTTACTGGACTCATCTATTGAGATGGTTGAATCCACGCTCTATAAAAGAAACTATACTCCCTCCAGAGGACTGGAGAAGGAGCTTCATGCAGAACGAGTCAGCTTCTCCCACCTAAAGGAGGGAGCTTGCCAGTGAACTCCATTTCTGAC
>CAZPCW010000036.1:8878-21992 GCA_964585175.1 uncultured Thermoplasmata archaeon | reverse complement strand
TAGATAGTTAGAGCTGTTGCTTCGGTATACCCGACACGAAATCCTTATAAATCCTATTTCAATCTCTAAAATGCTGAATCCCGACCTATAACGTGTAACAGAACCGACCTCCAGTGGTAGTTACGGGTGTTATGCGTCTGTAAAATATAGAGGATGGCAGATCAGGTGGACCACTTATCACTATCACAGCGTCATGGTCTTCAGATCGCCCGCGAGAGTCGAATTCACCTCTTTTTCCCTCCCACAGACGCGTGACTCCAGCAGGCCTCTTTCCTCAAAACTAACTATTTCATTTATAGTCATTTCTTTGCTATCCTTTTTTGCAATCAATTCTAGCCTCTCAGCTAATGGATCAAGTAAATCTTCGCACTATTGTTTGATGTTAGCTTAGAATAAATCACGAATCAAATTACCTCTCTGAAGCACCCTATACTTTGCCCAATTTAGACGTTTACCCTATCGTCCACGGTATTTCTACTCCATCCAAGTCTCCCACTTGATATGATATATCCGGGCTCTCAAATTGATATCGTCGCTGTAATTCCCGGAAGGATATTCGATTACGATCTCCTGCTTTCCCCCGGTCTCGTCGGAGTGCTCCTGCCAATACCATTCGTACTCTCCGTGGTTGGTTGAAGGCTGCCCGACGGCGTTGATCGAAACCAAGGGCATCACGTCCGCTACGGTGATCACATGCTCCTCACCAGGTGAGAGCGTGAAAGTCTCATCTGCGAGAAGTTCAAAGAACTTCGGCTTGTCGTTCAGATAGATATTTTCGTTAGATACTGTCAGCGTGTCGCCGTCCACGAGAGCCGAAGGGACCACTTTGAGTTCTCCGTTATCCGTTGTCACACAGTTCGTTGTATTGGCGTCCACCTGGTCTGATACAATCTCCAGACCACCATCGACGTCCATAGCCAGGTCTCCGCTTATCCCTTGCAGTCCTACACCAGCGATCTCATCTGGTGCTGCCACTAACCTTCCGTATGTAGATCCGACTCCTATTCCCGTACCTCCATCTGCCTCTACTAAACCGTTGTTGACTTTCAATCCATCACCGGTGTCCATGTGAACTTTGTCTGATACAGTGTAGATCCCGTTCCCTGCGTTTACGTTTAGAACACCAGCTGACATGGATAGGCCGTCACCGCCCATTCCTTCAGCTTCCGCGTACAGCTGGTCGTTTGCATCTACCTTGATCCCTCCGTTCGTTGCTCTGTCAACGTTCAACGCAGTTCCGGCAGATATCCCTCTGCCGGCGTCGATATCCACGGCGGTCCCCACGGATATCTCGTCACCTGCTTCTACGTTCAATTCCTCGTTGACCCCGTTGATCCCCGACCCGGCGAGGTCCTTTGCCTGTATGATCGCTCTTTCATTTTCGAAGTAGAGTCCTCCGTATTCCTGATGATAAAGATCTATCTGACGGTCGGGGGTGGTTCCTCGAAGGATCACTCCTTCACCGGTGTCAACCGTTACCCTGTCCGAAACCAAGTCTAAACCGTTTCCAATTTCCACTCCCAAGGATCCGTCCTTTACAGTCAAGCCACCACCGGCGAGCTCCGTAGGTTCCAAGACCAGCAGCTCTCGCGTCACGTTTCCATCCGAATCCGTTACCTGATCGATCCCAATTCCCACTCCCGTATCCACGTCCATCTCTCTTCCGTTTCTCAGCTCGAGCCCTTCGTGTAGTTTATCAGGTGAGATCTGAATATTGTTTATTTCAACTACGCCGTCCTGGACCGTGATGGTATCCTCATCTGCGTTCACTTTCATCTCAGCGTTTGATTCGTCCAACGTCAACCCTTTCCCTGCAGTGTGAGAGTGTTCCGGATCTACTACAACTCTCACATCCCTCAGTTCTTTGATCACTTGATTTTCATCCCAATAGATGATCGCTATCGGCACGATCTTTTCTGTCGGAGGCATACTTACGCTCGGAATTTTGAACTCGCTCCCTTTGATCACTTCCGGTGTTGCATACAATTGGCCGTCTGATATCACTGCTTTAAGATATAAGAAGTCAAGTCTCGGGAATTCACTTCCTATCTCGGGGGCGAAAACATCGCCGTCATAGACTGCATTTCCGGAGGCTCCAAAAGATACCTTTCCACTCTCTATCTTCACTTCGGTCTGACTCGGAAGAGTCGGTTTACATTCCATTTCTACCGGCATGATGTATCCGGATCCTATCGCTCCGAACCACATAGCGTACAGGTCCGCTGTGTGAGGCCATTCGCCTTCTCTTAAAATCGTTGCTATTTTTCCCATGCTTATCACTCAGTAGTTGTAAATCCAGTCACTATCCATCTTAACTTCGTAAACTCTTATCAATACATCTGCGGATCCAGGAGGATCACCGCCTATCGTTCCGACGCACTCCACTCCAGCGAAAAAATCATTTCCGGGGGCTCCAGATTCAGAATTGTGATCTTCCATCACCTTCTTCAGCTGGATAGCTTCTGTTAACGAGTCCGCTTGATCCTTGAAACCTATCCCGATAACGACGGGAAATCTGTTCGTCTCGTCGTAGAACCAGATCCCTTCTCTCTGCCCTACCGAGGTTATCGTTACGGTCTTTTCCCCTATGAGATTGAACATCTCATCGGGTGCTACCTCTATCTGTCCGCTTTCGATCTTCGTCCAGTCCTTTGCATAATTTCCAGCGAAGTCCTCCGGTGCAGCTTCAAGCGTATCGCTCTTAGTGAGTCCTCCACCGCTCTTCAAGTTGGGGGTTAGGGAATCGTTTGTTATCGTCATTCCCGTTCCGTCTTTTACGTGAAAATACGACCCTCCTGATAGACCGTCACCTGCAAAGTCTGCCGGTGATAGAGAGAGTTCCGTGTTAAGATCCACTCCACCGCTCGGAGCTACGTGAGCTTCTAACAAATAGTCGTTTATCCTCACTCCATCTCCAAGATCCAATTCGAGACCGGTAGCGGTAGCGTTCATCCCATCACCGTCTCCGACGTGGAGTTCTGCGGTGTCGGCGTCTTCTACCAGCCCGTCACCGGCACTAACTGCCATTTCCGCATCTGCTTCTAGGGCGTTGTTGGAGTCTATTCCGAGACCTCCACCGCTCTGTAGGTCGAGACCTATCTGACCGCTCACGTCAGTTATCCCTTCCCCTCTGTTCACTTCCACCAGGTCCCCGTTGATCATCAAGCCATTACCGGCGTTCACTTTGAGGTTAGTGGTACCAACTGCTAAGCCGGAGCCCGCCACATCCGTGAGAGATACTGAGATCCCTTCCGATCCAACGGCGAGCCCTCTGCCATCGATCACATCTGGCTTCAACGCTCCGAGTGATGAACTTGCTATCTTTACACCTAACCCGGGCTTTGCGACCAGCTGCCCGGAGTCTATCGTCAATCCATCACCATCTGTTATGTGGATCTTATCTAAGGTATCAACTGTCCTGACTTCGAGCCCATCACCGGTCACGTCGGAAGGCGTGATCGTGAGTTCGTTGTTACTCCCTATGTGAAGGCCTTTGTCTTCATCTACCCTGTAGATGAAGTTCCATTCTTCCACAGTATCGTCGTAATATTCGTAGTAATCTATCCCTTTAGCGTCAACCAGGTCCAACTCGTGTCCTCCCACTTCTCCTATCGTCAGCTCATCGCTGCTGTTGATCACTACTGAATCTCCATCAACTGCTACGTTCATCAAGTAATCATCGTCAAGGGAAAGTCCCGGTCCAGCACGGTGTAAGTGCTCTGCGTTCGGGACGCTTCTGACGTCCTTGAGCTGTGTGATCTCCGTCGCATCTTTTTCCAGGTAAACCACAGCTATCGGGACAACTATTTCTCCGTCTTTCTCTATCAGCTCCGGGTGCAGCGGCTCCTCGTCTCCAGGAGCGGGATCCCCGATCTTTACGTCAGGGACCACTGCGTTCTCTTCCTGCAGGTACTTCAAGAATACCACGTCGTACCTCTCGGCATTCCCGAGGTTATTCAAGAGGCTGATCACTTCTTCCTGTACGTTGTAGATCTCTCCGTCGTGCAGCACCTTCCCACTCGATATTCTAATCCCTCGGTGATAGCCATTTTCAATAATCGCTATCTCCGGCTTACAGTAGTTAAGCGTAGGAACTATCGTACCAGCTCCAACTGCACTCCACGATAATGCGGACCAGTCGGCCCCATGCACGGTTTGTCCTTCGTCTATCGATCTTCCTATCAGTGCGTCCATCTTATTTCCTCCTTATGTTGTCCACTTTGGCGTGAGAGCCAGGTACTTGATCCATATCTCGCCCTGCTCGTTTCCGTTCTGATCCCCGGGATTCTCTAACCTTATCGTTGACCACCAGCTTCCTCCTGTCTCTCCCTGCTCGTAGAACACTTCCATCTCGTTTCTATAACCGTCGTACTGCCCGCTTACCGGTGTAGTGAATATCCAGATATCATCGCCAGAATACGAATCACCAACTGTAGCGTGGACGTAGTTTGTTTTAGCGGAAGCATCTATCACTTCCGACTCGCTGTAATCTATCTTTTCGAAGGCGTGTGGGAAGAAGTCAGTCTTCCCTCTTGTCACTCCGTCGCCATCGGTATATGTCGTAATCGAGCTCCCGAAGATATCGCTGCGGTTGATCTTGACCGGTGAACCGGAGGGAGCATCAACTCCGAAACCTCCTGATATCTTCAAGCTGCCCGAGCTCGATCCCATGCCTTGTCCGATCGAAGTTTCCACCAGGTCCGTCGTGCTGGTAAGACCGAGCCCGTCTATTCCTCCGGGCATAACCTTGAGAGAACCGTTAGAGATCTCTATCGTGTCGTTGTCTGTTTTGAGTCCGACGCCGGAGGATCCTACCGAAACTCCTTCACCATCGTCTATAGTCAGTTTCCCGCTGCTTATCGCCACACCGCTATAAGCTCCAATCTCTAGGACATCGGTGTTCGTTGTGAGGCCGGTCCCGTCTACGTCAGTAACAAGATCAGCGTTATCCAGCTGTACCAGGTTGTTTGAGTCGAATTCGACCCCGTAGCCCGGGTTTATCTCCAGCTGTTGGTTCCAGACTCTCAGACCGTCTGTCTCGTCTGTTCGAAGACTTGGATCTATCTTCAATCCTGTTCCAGGGGTGATTACCATGTCGCCGCTCGAAACCCCGAGGCCGTTCCCGTTCGCAAAATCGTTAGGGTCTACGTAGATCTTCCCGTCTGTATCCGTTTCCAACCCACCATCGGAAACGAGATCAGCCTCCAATTTCCCGGCGTTTAGTAGATTTAAGAATAAACCTTCACCTGTGTCTATCTCAAGACCCATATCTCCTATAGTTACTCCTTTGTCCACGTCTGCCTTGAGCTGCCCGGACGAACCGTCTTCTACCAGCCCATCACCGGCTGCAGCTGCGGCATCGAACCATAGTTCCTCGTTCTCTACCGCTACGGTCTCGGTATGATCAAACCTCAATCCATGTCCTTTGTCCACTCTGAAACCACCGGTGTCTTTCTTTTCAAGACCGTCACCCCATGTTATTCCGAAGTCCTCTATGGTGAGAGTTTCGTCGACCACCTGGAGCCCGTTGGTCCCGACATTTATCTTGACCCCGTCAGCTCTCAAACTCATCTCGGCCCTATCTCTTGACAGATCCAGCGCATCGCCAGCTCCGTGGTCATGTTCTGAATCGAGCACGCTCCTGACGTCCATAATGCTGTGTATCTGTTTGCTGTATTTTTGAAATCCGATTATCGCGATAGGTATGATAAGTTCTTCTCTCGAAGGGTTAGGCAGCTGAGGCACTTTCGGGCTCTCTGCCGGTGTTCCTTTCAGCACTAACAGCTCCATCTTTCCAGGATCATCGTTGTCAGGAACTAACGCTAAGAGGTCCAGACGTGGATATTTTTCAGTGTTTTCATCGAGCTGTACAGTATTTCCCGGGAAATACCTCTTGTTGTTCGTGTCAGCTATCACATATCCGGATTTCACTTCTATCGTTCTCGGATCTTGTGATAGCGTCCCTGTACATTCGTTACCTCTCTCGAGTATGAATCCCTCTCCGGTCGTTGCGAAGGCCATCGAGCACCAATCAGCCTGAAACGTCCATTCCTTTTCCTTGACCAATCGTCCTGCTTTACCCATTTTACTCATCTCCTTCTTCAGGATTATATCCTGTCGATCCTCAGATGTCGTCCTGCGGACCTGGAGGCTCTATGTATTCTTCGCCTCTCGGATCTCCCAATATACCTCCACCTGCCTTTGGATTTCCGAGGCCTCCCGAGATATCTCCGAGGACAAAGTATCCGCTGCGGATCTCATGTTCGTAGTGATCTTCGATCAATCCGATATTTCCGAATACGTTGTAATCCTTGAGCCCTCCCGTTCCCCATGGGTCCGGGTCCAGCGCCCAGACCCCGTACTTGTAGAAATTCGACAGCTCCAAGACCTTCTTATGGCCGGAATCGTTCTTTAGGATCACTCTGTCAGGATTTAGATCTTTACTGTTCCCCAACCACTCCGTTTCCGAGAACTTCACATCTACGTACCTGTATCCTTTGTAGCTCGAAGTGTAGACGTCTGCCCAGGTCGTTATATCCAGACCATCTTCACCTACCAGCTTCGCCTGTGTGATCGTCTTTATATCCATGGGTCCGACCGAATCCTCGAAAGCCTCGAAGGTGGAGGAGCTCATGGATCTCACTACGTTCTCGTTAAGCATATAATCCCATCTCGACCGGTATTCACTTCCTCCAGGTGTCGTGTTCTCCCTGATCGAGTTCGTCACGTAGAGTTCCGTCGAGCTCGGTGAAACTTTGAATCGAGCGACTCGGAACTCTTCTTCTATATTCTTTCTCGAGTGCACTATCTTGACAGTCCCTTGCCTGTTATACCCTCCGAGATGGTGGTGATGACCATGCAGCTCTATCTTTCCCGACCAGTCGTAGGAGTGCTTTTCCAACTCCCTTTCTATGACGTTAGACATCTCTTCTTGGGATCCGACAAATTGGGCGAAGCGCAGCGTTTCTTCTTCGCTGATTATCAGTTCGTCGCCCAATAACCGGCCCAACCGGTTGGTCCTCATCGTTTTCCACTCTTCTTCTTCCTCTTCGAGCAGCGCCTCTCCCCGGATCTTGTTGACGTATTCGTTGATCCCTATGTTCTTCCTGAGATCGATATCCTTTATGATGTTCTCCTCTCTATCGGCTGCGAGGTCGTCAGTCTTGACCGTTATGCTCTCTCCTGACTCCGGCATATCTATATCGACGTCAACGAAAGCCCCTTCTTCAACGAAGCGACCTCTTATTATCGTATTTAGGAGAGAGCTGTATTGTACAGTAGCGTTAAGCAGATTCCCGTCCACCGAGAAGGGTTTGTCGTTCTCTTCATGCCACAGGGATCCCTTTGTCATGTGTTCGAAATTTCGCAGCCGAGAAGCATGATCAAAGATGTACCGCAGCACCTCGAAGCAGTCCAGCGGCGTTACTCTATCTTCCTCCGCCGTTTGATCAATGTCCTGTACAAGGACCACCTGTTCATCCGTATCGAGATCTTTCATGACTCCCTCGAGTGAAGCGTGCAGCGAGCCGTCGCGATCCGATAAGTCGGTCACATACCCGTTGAATAACTCAGTCCTCTCGCCGTAGAGGTCTGTGCTTTCGACGTCCTTCCGATGGGGGTGAGAGTAAATGAAAGCGTGAGCTCCACCTTTCAGGTGATCTATCAGTTCCTGGTCCCTGTTCATCTCTATATGGCCTTCGTGGGTCCCATCCTCTTTCCACTCTATCTCGTAATCCTCGTAATCCGCACTCTTCCCGTACTCGTACCTTGCGAAGCCGTGAGCTGTATGGATCCGTGCTTCTTTTCCAAATATTCCCATGACGTCGTCGTTCCACTCGGGAAGATAGTCCGGGTAATCAAATTCGAGTATGCAGTCCTTCGGTGCTTCTCCCGTCTCATCTTCCTCCGCATACACTTTCACCTTGTCATCTATTTTCTCGTAGATCAAACCCCACTCGAGGGCTCTTGTGATCGTTTCATCGAACCCTTCGAGGACTTCCCAATAATCAAGTACAGGATCGTAGTGGACCACGCCTATCATCAAATTTATCAGCATCGTCTCAAAAGGCAGCTGGTCGCCTCTGCCGAGCTCTGTAGTAGTCCCAACATCTGTTGTCACCGCAGTAAAAATGTAGTCTTCTCCTTTCGTGAGGCCTGTCAGCTGCTCCCTGAAGGCCGAAGGCTCCGTTATCGTCTGCGACGGCGTCACCTGCCAGCCCGGGAGCCCGCTGCTCACTTCTATGACGTGTTCATCGACCACTTTTGAATAGTCATATGCGTTGTAGGTGTTTGTCCACTCTTCGTTTGCGTGATCTCTGAAAGTGAAGCGGAGCTGCGTCTTGTCCGCTATCCTTTCCACTTCCATGAATATTCCATGATTAGTTTCCGTATCCTTGTCTATCGAGTCGATAGAAAGCCGATCGAAGCCGTATCCCTCGAAATTTTCTTCCAGGATCCATTCATGTCTGTGGCCGTGGATCCATGCTATCACGTTGTAGCTGCCTATGTTGTTCTTCAACCAGCCTCTTTCGTTCGGATCCCAAAAGTCCGGGACGTCCTCTGCCCAGTCTCCTTCTGTGCACGGTCCTTGATGACACATGATCACAGTAGGCTTGTCAGGATCTTCATCCATCAGTGACTTGAACCATGCGTTCTGTTCATCGCTGATGTGCATCTTTCCGCTGTATCCACCTTCATATTCCCAATTCCCGTCGCCTTCGTCAGATAGCCAGATAAAGCGTACTCCTCCTATCTCTTTGTTTCCCCATTCAGGCTCCGTTATCAGCGGAAGTTCATCTTCATCGTCCCACCACCAGCCGTCTATGTCGTGGTTCCCGAGTACAAAATTGTAATCGTGATCTAATCTTTTCATCTCGTCCTTGTAAGAGGTCAAAGCGTCAGCCCTGTTCTCCACTATATCCCCGAGCGTTATAGCGAAATCGGATATTCCGAGCTGCATGGCATCGTAAACAGCTTGTCCTATATCATCCCCGGAATAGTCGCCTCCATAGGCCATGTGAGGATCTGCGTTTATCCACCACGTCTCTTTATGATATTTTGAGTATTCGAAGTGAGCTTCAACTTCGGAGTTGCTGCCCAAGTCCGGGATCTCTCCCTCGAGCATCTCTTTCTTCGGTCCTACGGATCTGCTTCCCGTCGTTCTTACGTCGAGACCGGTCCCAGTCGCCTCTATGGGTTCCGGCGAAACTATCGTTTCTTGATCTTGAACTTCAGCCTCCTGCGATAGGACCATCCAAAGGTTAAAAGAAGAGTATTCGTTCCCTTGTGCATCCTCTTCATCTAACTCTTCGACTCCGAAGACCAGTCCCCATGGGAAAATTTCTCCTTCTTGGCTGCCAAGGTCCTCTCTTTTCACCGAGAACTTCGTATGATCAAAGTCTCTGTAAGAAAATACCAGCCCGGGAGCATCGATATCTCCGACATATTTCCTCCTTGATCGGAGGTTTCCGAAACGCCGGTCCCAGCCGTAGTTCATGCTGTCGATCTCTTTAACGTTCTGCAGTATTCCGAGTTCAACGAGGATATCGTATTTTCCTGCTGTGTTCTTTTTCAAGTCCATAGCTGTTCCTCCAACGGTCTAATTGACTCAAGCATCTGCTTGAGTGGAACTGTTTTTTTGCTTACTTTTTTTCCAGCCGATAAAAAAAGTAAGTCGGTTTTTTGCGTGGATTCACTGAGGAATTCAGAAGAATTCCTCATGTCGACGGAATTTGCTCGCAAATTCCGGTAGATTTTGCCGAGTTCAAAAAAGACCAGTGAACTACCATCGAGGGAGTTCACCGCCCCCGCGCAGGGGGTTTGGCTCGGTGTGTAGTTTGGTTTCCTCTGTCTTATAGTCAATTATCGTTCACCTCATAATCCTGTTTATATCCTGTCAGCGGCGGCTCTATCTTCTTTCTTGATCAGCATATTCCAGCGGTAGAAGTTGTTATCAACTTCGTGCTCGACGTTCTTGATCTTGACGTAAGTGATCAAATCTTCGCATACGAACATAACCGGCGTGTCTCTCTGTAAAGGCCCTGCGAGGTGATAGAACTGTTTCAACTTTTCTTTGCCCTCGTATCTTCGGTCGAATATACCCCCTATCTCCCATGACTTCTCATCGGTCCTATCGTAATTTAGACTTATCTTGTCGGATCCGTCCATCGTTTTCTTTTCCAGCTCAACTTCTTTCTCCCTTTCAACTCCCCAAAAACCTTCCTCAAAAGTCAGAACCCTCTGTTTCCACGTTCCGCTCACTTCTTCCCAATAGGTGATCAGCGGTAGGGTGTTGTACGTTTCAAGGAGGTGAGGATTATGCAGACTCCACTCCTTCCCTTCGGGTAAGAAAAACCATTTGTTCTCTGGAGGTTCGATATGATTCCTTTTTATCGTGGTTTCATTCCTGATCACTGCCTTCGGCCGGTCTTTCAGCCTTTCGTCTAAGGTCGCTTCATATCCTTGATCGATCGTTCCTACACTTGGCTCGATCACCACTACCGTTCCGTTACCTATCATGATCCCGGCCTTTTCATGATCTTTGAGCTCCAGGGTTGGATCCTCAAAGCTCACTCCATCCAACGCTTCTAACGCCAGCTTTCCGTTTTCTACGTAAATCCAGAAGGCTTTTGCTCTTTGATCAATCGTCAGCGTAGCTCCATCTGTAACCACCAATCCCGTATCTATGTCGGGCTCGGTTACGAGTTCTGATAGAGCCCTGTTCGTGTCCACTAACTGCTCAGTTTCTGCCATATTTAGCACCTGAATCTGTAAGTTAGATCTATCTTGGAGTGAGAGAGCTGCGGGTTTCTATGCTTCTTCCGTTGAAAGCCGCTCCAAGAGTAGACTATTTCGCCATCTATCGGTGGATCCCCGACGGGTCCCACTCTTGGTACTACATTTTTGAAGTAGGTGTACAGTTCCTCCGCCATGTAGGAGGACTCCTTGAAAGCCTCCTTTTTAGGACCTTTTGTACCTATGGCAAGTGATATCGTGATCTCATGAAGCATGGACCTTTCGCTCTTCCTTTCGAAGCTGTCGCCGTTGGGATAGATATGTATTGAAGGAAACGAGCCTTTCCTCATCTCATCTCCTTCTTCCATACCATTTGCGATTATCACAGGGTCTTTCTCTCCTTCGTAGTATTCCTCTACCATTTCTTCCATCCATTCGAGCAGACCTATTTTGTGATCTTCTCCGAACAATACCTCTTCATGAGTCTCTAACATCTATTCACTCTCCGCTGAAGGCGTACAGCTCGTCGCCCCACTTCCTCCTGTAAAGCTGCTTCAACATCCTTTCTGAATCTTCTTCCCATCTCTCCATCTTGTCCGCTTTAGGACCGGGATCCGATGCCCATTCAAGCATATCGCGTTTATACAGATAAGCGGCTCTCGTCGCCTCGATATCTTGAAGGATCTCGAAGTCTGCCGGTAGTTCGTTCGAAGCGTCCGGCAGCTCGTCTGCCTTTCCCTGTGCTGCCATCCGGTGCTTTATCCACCGGTGAGCCCGCTCTCTGACGTCTTTTATCTGCTCTACCTGTACGTTATAGTGATCTCCGAGGACCAGCCTGTGTTCGACGTCTTCATCCTCACAATAGGAGTCCGTCATGTTTGATCACCCGAAGGTAGGACTCTCACGTAACCCTCTCTAATCATCTTGTCATCCCCGTACTGTGCCTCGATCTCTACCTTGTAGGTATCAGGATCCGGCAGTTCGTGGGTATGCCAATTTACATAGTATTTGCCTTCCGAATCCTCTTGAAACTGTTCTTCATGGATCTGCTTTCCATCTCTATACACTCGAAGCCATACCGAATCCACGCTCTGCACTTCCGCTTGATCGTCGAAAGGCGTGTTTATGAAGGTCTCCAGCTCTATCAGCTTCGTATCTTTGTAATCCACATCATCCAAATTCAGCATATCATTTCATCTCCTTTTCAGTCTCTATCTTGTCTTTTATCTCTTCTTTCAGAACTATTTTATCGTCTATTTTCGTTTCTTCTGATATCTTGTCCACCATCTTTTCCGCGATCTCTAACTTATCTCTCGCGTTCAAGTCCGTTGTTACCTTGTCTCGTATGTTCAGGATCAGCTCGATGGCGCCTATGAGCCTGGTAATAAACTCTGAGTTTTCTTCTATATTTACTTCTTCTTTTAATTCAAAGAGCTGCTCGTAAGCCTCTTTTTCGTCGAAACACAGTCCGTCGGTGAAGAGGACTACCAGCTCGGGTTTTTCCTCTACCTGGAGATCGAGGCTCGTTATCACTTTAGCTATCAGCGAGCATACCAGATCCTCATCGAACTCGATATCTTCCTGTATTCTCTTCGATATCTTGTAACCCTTCATCTCCGACAGGTCCAATTGATCAATGCTTTCGTAGAACAGTTCTGCTATCCACTCGTCTTGGATCTCTATCGGATCCTTGAGAAGATACTCGAGTACCGCTTTGTATTCATCATTTAAGTCGAGTTGTTCCATAATATCGCTTGTCAGTACCCACCTCTTTTCTTCCGAGATATCCATCCCTTTGATCATCGTTACTAAGAGGTTGCACTTCTCCTTGGAGGATAAACCAAGGTTATCGATTATGTACGTCAACGTACTGTAATTTTGATCCTCGATCAGTTGCAGCGCATTAGTACATTCTGTGAAAAGGGAGACGGCGGGAGCGTCAGTTAAGCCTAATTCCTGGACCCACGTTATTATCAGGTCAAACTTCGTTTTTTCCGAGATATCCAGTCCTTCGATCACATCCACGAACTCATTGTACTTTTCTTCATCAACCACCGTCAGCTGGTCCGAACACTTTTCCAATATCTCAGGGGCGGGAACGTCAGCGATATCTGTTACTTGGATCAAAGTCGTGACGAGATCATACTTCTTTGCTTCACCGATATCTACCTGTTCAACCACATCCACTAACTCGCTGTACTTTTCCTCTTCACTCAGCTGTAGATCGTCTAAACTCTCCATCAAGAGTTGATGAATCTGACTGTCCACGATATCCATCGTCTGGACAATCGTTTTTGCCAGCTGGTACTTCTCTTCTTCGTCCATCGTCAGCTGGTCCGAACACTTTTCCAATATCTCAGGGGCGGGAACGTCAGCGATA
>CAZPCW010000036.1:0-8778 GCA_964585175.1 uncultured Thermoplasmata archaeon | reverse complement strand
CATACTTCTTTGCTTCACCGATATCTACCTGTTCAACCACATCCACTAACTCGCTACACCTTTCTTCATCAACCAGCGTCAGCTGGTCTAAATACTCTGCTAACAGCTCATATGCCGGAACATCCACCACATCTAACATCTGCACTATTGTGGCCATCACGTCGAAGGAATCCGCTTCATCCATCTTCAGCTGCTCAACATTAGATTTTAGTATCGTGCTCTCCGAGCTGTCCTGTAAGGTCAGCTGCTGTATCACATCATCTTGTAATTCTCCGTCTTGCCTTTCGCTGAATAGGAGGTCGATCACTATGTTCACTCCTCCCTGCCAGCTTTCGGCCTCTGAAAAAAGCACTTGGTCTGTATTCGTTGTCAGTATATCATCTGAAATTTTCTCTACTATAGAAATATTGTCTGTTTCTTTCGAGGAAATATCTTCGGCTGTTTCCTCAAGTAAGGATAGGTCTGAAACCAACGTATTCTGTAAGCTGCAGGAGCACTGATCTCTAAGGATCAAATTGTCGACGAAGGTATCGAGTAGAACACAGCCTGGTGCTTCGTTAAATCCTAAAATCTCCTGAACTGTATGTGATACTGCGGGAACTCCCCAGTACAAGGAATGTTCGGCTGGATGACTTAAACCGGCTGCCATGCTTCATACCTCTCACGTCAACGTTTGAAAACCACGGTTCCGTCCATCGTCACTTCTTGGACCTGTTCACCACCGATCGTTAGATCCTGTAAATGGTAACCGTCTATCGTTATCGGCAAACCTAATGCACCTATCCTTAGAGGCCACTCTTGTTTTTCCACGAAGGCTTTTTCATTCTCTGGTTCAAAATGAGCATAAATTTGGACTCCATCGGGATAGATCGATTGATCACAAACCGGGTGCTCGCCTTCCATTTGCGCAACCGGAGTCCACTTCATATCGAACTGATAGACATCTCCAGGCATCAGATCTGTTGTAACAGTATAGTTTTGCACTTCACCCATGAATTCTATGACTCCCACAACCTCCGGAAGAGTCTCGTTATAGACGTTTTTCACGGTGAATCTTACGTGCAGCGATTCGTTAAGAGTGGTGTTGATGGTGTACTCTACTTCTGGAGTAGGATAAACGAACTCGTAGCCTACAATATCTATGAACATCTATCTACCAACTCAGGTCTTGAAGTTGATTATTCCTGTTCCGTCGTTCCCGTTCTTTTGGATCTCGTAATCGTTCCAATTCGCCGAATCGATATCGCCCGGCTGCGTTTTGCTGTGATGTGCGCCGCTGGCGGTACCGCCAGTCAGATTATCGTGGTCGATCGAGTCTCCGTCAGAATCTCCGTGTGTGCTTGCATGGTTCTCTGGTGTGAAGGAGCTCGGAACATTATTTAGTGATCCGTAGTCTTTCTCCTGTAGATTGGCTAATCTGATGGCGTCTTCGGCTCTAAGAATTGCCACCCACGAAGTTCCGTTATCCCTGTACAAGATCCCTGTATCGGTGGCAAAGTACAATCTACCGGAATAACCCGCAGAAGGTTTGTCAGCGTCATTACCTGTCTTTAAAAGTAGGAAACCGTCACCTATCGACTTATCACCGGCGATAGAGATCAGACGTTCCTTGAAGGCGTTCCACTCGGAAACCGGCGTGTTATCCCCTTCAGATACGTCCTGATCCCATGGTACGTCGGCCATAATCTACCTTCAGCCTTCGTTCACGATCAATTCGTAGGTGACTGTCAGCTCGGCATCTTGAGCGTCTTTCTTTATGCTCGGGATGTTGTAGGATGCCAAACAGCCAGAATCGTCTTGGCTTTCGTTGAAAAGCCCGAATTCCGTAACCACGCATAAACCAGGACCAAATGTTTGCTGCCATACTACCTTGTGTCCAGCAGCCGCATCGGCCGTAGTTGGTGCGGTATCCTGTTTCCTGTCCTGTTCGTTTACGAGCAAGCTCTGAGTGACCGATTCACTATTTCCAACGGTAGCACCATCACCTACTGCTATCCAACTTATGTCCACCATCGTTTCGACGGGATTGAGTATCTGCGCTATGAGCTGAGCCCCTTCTTCCGTAATGACGTTCTCCGATACCTCTTTGTCCAGGACCTCTCCGGTCTCCGGATCCTTTTCTACCGCTGTCCATATGCCTTTCAGCTCCAAGCTCGCGTCGCCTTCTCTTTGTATTCTTTCTTTTTCTTCTACCAATGACATTTTATCAACCTTCAAGTTCTTTCTTTTCCGTTTCTACCAATTCTTTTTCTACCTCAGAATCGCCAGCTCCTTCTCTCTTGTAATTGATGTACTCCAGCTGGCCTTCGATCTTCGTTAAAGATCGCTCCAACTTCTCGACCATCTGCCTCGCTTCTCTCAGCTTCTTGACCTGCTGTTTCTTCATCTGTTTTAACTTTTCAACATCCTTGGTAAAGTCGTCCTCTAGATTCTCGTCTTCTCTCATGATCTAACCTACCTCACTTCTTCCTGTACTCTCTCTGCGGTCTCGGAGGTGATACCATGTATCGAGTCCGCAATTTCTTTAGGATCGACTTCCAAAAGCTCTTCTTCAGTTCCGTATTCCTCGCAGATATTTTCCGCATAACTCGGCCCTATACCTTCGATTTTTGTCAGCTCTGACTTGACCAACATACCTGCGGTTTCGTTCTCATCTTTTTTCTTGGTCACTTCGACAATCCCGGCCTCTATCATACCTTTTAACGGGTAATCTTCCGCTTCCTCATCACCCAGCTCGAACTCTTCACCGGGATCCAGTATTTCACCGTCGTAGCTCGTTCTTTTCTTCACTTTAACTTTCATCTTCACACCTGCTTCATAGCATAATTTCCAAAATTTTAGTAGTAAATTTGAGAAGCGCAGCACCAACTGCCACTCCAGACCCTCCAGTCAACCAGGGATGATCCTGGGCGAACTGTTTGACCAATTTTCTTTTTCCACGATTTTCCGAAACCTTTACAATATCGGTCGCGGGACATTCTGCCATGTGTTTTTCTATATCGTTTTCGATCACTTTTTTCCAATCTTTCCTCTCATCAGCCAAATTTTCAGTTTTGGCTGCTACTTCTTCTAACGTCACCTTCTGATTCTCAAGGTTCTCTTCTATACCTGCTATGTTTTTCTTGATCGACGTTAAGCAGTCGTTCAGATCTTTCAAATCTTTCACCCTGTTCTGCTGAATCTCATCGATCCTCTCATGCACTCTGTTCAAATCCTCGTTATCGACTTCTGACATCGAGATCACTCAATAAATAAAAAAAAGGGTTGGGCCCTTCAGACCAGACCTTCCATCTCGACTACGGCGGTCGTAGCTGAAGCGTCGGGTCCGTGCTGGTACCAAAGTGGTAACGTTCTGCAGAAGGCGTTCCCTATGTAGCTCTGATTCTCCTTCTTATAATCCGCTTTCTCCAAGGTTATATCCTCGGCTATGATGTACTCGCCTATCTCTCTACCGGTCTCCATCAAATATGCAGATCCGGTCGGTATCGTCGGGATCACTTCGACCCTTCCTACGTAGTTCGTTATCCTCTGTAGAGTCGGTTTGTCGTCCTGCGACTCCGCACCGTGGCTCAGGTGTAACTGTGAGTCCGTCCTGGAATCGACAGCCAGCGTCAACGCCTTTGTGTTCAGCCCGAAGGCGTCGTCGGATTGACTTCTTAGGGTGTCGACCATATTCACTACGTCAGCGTATGGTGTGGCGCCGGAATCGCTGTGATCATCCCAAGTTCCGTTCTGCGGGCTCAACGATTGATAAGCCACGTCGTCAAGCCCTAGCACGTCTCCTTTCACACTTCCGTTTATGATCAGGTCGTCGTCCTTCTCTGCTACCTTTCTCACGCACTTCAGCGTATCCCTGTTCACGTATTCCTTGTTCATATAGTCCTCACGAGCTAACTCGTATCCACGTATATTCTTGACTATCATGTTCATGATCCGCTCTCGCGCATCGGGTTTATCCCTGGGAATACTACCTCCCGGCATCACTATCTCGGCGTCCTGCGATCCGTCTGCAGTATCGTTCCAATAGCCGAACTGCCTCGTCGCCGGATCTACAGGGTGAGGCGGTAAGAGAGTCCTTGCGTTCAACCGTCTCTTGAAGTGCGGTATCATTTCCTTGCGTATGGTCTTAACCACGTCGTCGGGTAAGGTGTCCTCTAACTGTTGTTTCGGTTTCATGTTCTTCATTCACCTCCTTTCATGACCTCTCTATAATATCTCCATAACGAGCTCTTCCTCGCCGGTAGCGTTGGTCCGAGCCACTCCTATCACCGTGGACAAACCTTGTCCAAGGAGAGAACCACTCGCCGATTCACTGCCTACGCCGCTTACAGAAGTCTCGCTAATTGCCTTGACCTTGCCGTTCCCTGCACAGGCTAACAGATCACCTGCGTTCACGGTTTCACCGGTGGCGGTTTCGACAATAACCAAACCGGTGAACCTGACTTTCACCCCGTCATCGGCTTCAACTGTATTGTCTTCGGGCGGGTAAGAGTTCTTGATCACTCCTATAGCACCGTCGTAATCGGCGCCCGTAAGGCCGTACTGATCAGTTCCGTCGTGTATCACCACGTCGCCTGCTTCCATCGCTTCGTTCGCTACTCCGGACTCTTCAAGTCCAGGTCCTATCGACTTCAAATTCCTATCAGTCGTAAGTATCGTCATGTTCTTACCTCATCTATTTCTCTTGATCAATCCTGTTCGAGAGGATCTTCGTACAGGTCGATTATCTCCGGTCCCGCATCGGCTTCGCCGCCGGATCCTCCCGGTGGACTGCGAAGATTTTTGCCTGTCTCGTTGTTCATCTCCCGGCCAATATCTTCCTGGCCTTCGGCTTCCCTTGATTGGGCAGCTCTCGCCCCCTCGATCAAGGCCTTCAACTCGTGTTTCTCCTTGCCTTCGAGCTTCTCTCGCTCAATCTGTGTCAATTGAGCCGCTTTCTCCTGCAGCTCGTCCATCTCCTTTTCCTCGTAATCACTCAACTGTGCCTCCAGCTTACCGACTTTCTCCTGTAGTTCCTCGATCCGCTTCATCTTGTTCTGCAGCTCTTCCTCGTAATCTCCGCAGTCGCTCTGTTCCGGCTGCGGATCTTCCTCGTCACTCTCTTCTTCGGTTTCTTCCTCTTCGTCGTTCATACTATCATTTTCCTTTTTCTTCAACTCCTGTTTCTCATCATCGCTGACCTGATCAACCTCGCTCTTACCCAGTGACTTGAGTCTCTCGTGTATCTTCTCTAACAACGTCAGTTTCTTTTCATCGGCATCTTCCATCGTTTCATCCTCTTCTTCAAAAACTATACCAGCTTCACGTAGCTCTTCTTCACTGATCTCGTAAGGTTCCGATATCTGCGCATCTGCTTCTTCCACACCTATACCGCATCCCTGTTCCGGGCTGCACGCACCCTTGTCCACGGAGGCTATGTGATCCGGTAGGATCTGCGTTACAGTTTCATCGTACTCCAGCTCGTTCTCGAATTCGTCGGTGTATGTTCCCTCTTCGTTCTCAGGAACAGCCCAATACCCTATCGAGATCTCTTCCCTGTCTTTCAACGCCTCAAGCATCGTTTTCCAGTAATTCTCGTCCTGATGGTTGAACTCCGCCGGTTCTTTCATCACGTACAACTCGCCCTTCAGCCTCTTGTTTTCCTCGTCTTTCTCGACGTTTCCCAGAAATCCGATTATGTCAGTCGGGTTCTTCACGACCATCTCATCGGGATGTTCGAAAGTTATAGGTCTACCTTCCCACATCTGCCAAGTCTTCTTGATCTCGTCCCAGGGCTTCAACGTATTGTTGCAGACAGTGGCGGAACAGAAGGAGACCGGTGCGGTCATGAAACCGTCCTCTACTGTCCACTCGGACTCGATGCGGGCGGATTCGGTGTAGTTCACAAGACCTTCTAGATCCTCGTTCTGGTTGACGTGTATCTTCGGGATTTTATCCGCTCGATCTTCAGGATTGCATCCTTCGATCGCAGGAATTAAATTCCTGCTTACTTGGAATTGTTTCACAATTCCGAGAATCCTCGGAATCTTTGATTCCTCCGGATCCTCGGACGTAGTCCTGCGGACTTCGTTTATCATCGTGGAGGCCGTGTCCATTTCTTTCTGTGAATCCGCTTTCATCATTTCACCGTTCATTCTGTTTTGAAAACTGACCGATCCTTTCTCTGTTCCACTTCGACCGTCAATGATTCTTCGGAGCCCTCTACTGAGAAAACTCCACTCTCTCTAAGTTCGAAAATCTTCTCTCCGTTACCGTCCTTTATGATGAGACCCTCGTACTCTGTTTCCTTGCTGTGATCGGGCATCGGATCAGTTCTCAAACTAGCAATGTGGATTTTATATTTATTATTTATAATTCTTGTAGGTCTTGCAGGAATTTTACAAAAATTTCTAAGATATCTTCTTAAAAACAAACGGTTTTCAATTTATGTTAGAAATAGCTATTTTTTTATCACTAGAATTTCTTTTGAAAATTATGAAACTTTAATATAAATAGTTGTGCAGTCTAATCTCTCCAACAATTTTCATTAACAACTCACAATCTTTTAAAGTTCTTAGTAGTTAAAACTTTCTTAATTTAACGAAAAGAGTATGATATCTAAGCATCAATTGTGTGGGATTTACTTAATTCTTTTTCGAATTCGATAACATCTAATCTAAATTTTTCTAATTTTTCTTGACTTATAGTTTTTTGTAATTCATAATCTGCTTTTTTCCTCTCAGTTTGTAAGTTTTCAAACAGATCGGCTAAATCATAAAGATTTTTCCTTTTAAAAAACCTTATAACTTCGGTATGATCTCCACTCCCATTCGAAAAATCACTCGCTAGATCATCTCTACATTCTTCTCTTACCCTGTGAAAAGAATAATAATATCCACGGTTAATAGCTGTTCTTCTGTTAATCTCAGATTCAGCATTATCTTTTAGTGCTTTATATTGATCGTGAAAATCAAAGTACTCAATAGCCATTCAAAATGCCTCTCAATTTTTTAAAACTCTGGTAAATATAATCTCATCGTTTTCGCTTTTCCTTACTAGTTTTCTAATTTGCTTCTCCTTTTCTTTCCACTCTTCAACATCATCTGCATTTACATTTACCGTCAATAAGACTTTTTTGAAATCGGGATTATCTCTATCTTTCTCTATTTCGGCCTTAAAATTGTCACAACCTAGTTCATTTTTTATCTTTAAGAAAGCATTTTGTAAACTTTTCTTTAAATCCTTGTTTTCATTTATTTTCTCTTTTAATTCTCTATCTATATAATCTTCGATGTCAATATAATGTTTATCGATCAGAGAACCTAAATCTTCAATATCAAAAACTGGAGTGGGGATACCAAAACATCGGTGAGGGGATATTTTTTTGAAACCTTTCAAGCTTCTTTTTTTATCATCTAAGAACTCTTCTTCAACTATCCTATTTTCTTTTTTTATTTTCTCTTCATATTCTGTCTTATAGGATTCTTCTTCACATACCTCTTTATATCCCTTTTTCATATTTATTCCTCAGGAAAAATTTCTTCAAGAGAATTTTTGAAGTTTTCAATTCTGTTTTCAGAATCAGCCTCAATTTCAACTATGCCCTTTTCCTCTTTCTCTGGGTTGTCGTGAGTGAGTACTATAATTCCATCTTCTGAGGCGAAAACAAGGTTAGCAACACCTAGATCCATTTCGATGTTTTCCTCAAATTTATTTTTTATATCTTCGGATAATAAATCTTTGATCTGGATACCCTCAACTCGGATCTTTAAAGTTTCTTCTTCCATTTTGCTTCCTCCATTAAATTAGTATCTAGATGTAATTAATAGTAGTTAAATGGTTTATAAAAATATTTGGTCTTATTTCTAGAAATTAAAGATTTTAGATCACCTGGATTCAACGCAAGGAATTTTACTTACTCGGATTTAATTTTATTCAAAGTTTTGATCAAACTGTATTTTTAAATCAATCCTATTTATGGATGGACCTGTAATACGATTATTTTTCAAACTAAATTCTCAAGGTATTGCTTCTTAATGTGATCCTTAGCATCGCTTTGGATAATTTCATCTGAAACTATCGATTTTTCAGTATATTCTTTAAAGTCCTCAGTTTTGTAAACTACGTATAATAATTCCTTAGGAGCCAAATCATCATATAAATCATGGATCAATCTCATCCCGGCCATGATCTGGATGAGCCTATCATTATTTTTAGCATGGATATCCTCAACCAATTTATCATATTCTTTCTTACCGTCCTCGGTTAGATGTACAACACCACCTGAATATTTTTTATCAGATCCTTCAGTAGAAAAAGCCCAACAGTGATCAAGGAACATTGGTGATTTGAGACTTTCAGCGATCTCTGGGGAGTATGGACCTCTGTAATGCTTTATAAATCCAAATAAAGGCTTTAAACTCTCAGTAGCCTGTTGTTTTAACATGAAGATTTCTTTTTGTATGTGCAAGTGAGTTAGTTTCTCTTTGTTTGATGATCCTAATAATAAAAGGATAAGGTATTCCATCTCTTTCTGTTTAGCCTCGGTTGAAATCTTTAGCCACCTCTATGTCACTTATTATACATTCCTTATATTGTTTTATTCTCTCTTTTTAGTTTGTTGAAGTTCGAAATGCGTCAAAAATTCGCTGTATCGTTGACGTAAATCGCAATCCGAAGATAATATATATTTCGAATATATTTACCAAAGCGAGGGATCAGCGATAAGAGCGAAGATCTCCGTAGAGAAGATCTCTGATATGCCTCTTCCATTTGACTATCAATACTGGCATTACAGCA
>CAZPCW010000035.1:0-22636 GCA_964585175.1 uncultured Thermoplasmata archaeon | reverse complement strand
CTCTACGGTTTTAGAGAGTAAAGAAGCAAAGCGAGGAGATATAATAGGAATATCTCAACCAGATTCTCAAAAAATAAGCTGGTATATTATCAGTGCCGAACCTCATTTCGATGAAAAAGGAAAAATCAAGAGGATTACAACCTCGTTCAAGGATATAACCCAGATGAAAAAATTTGAGGATAAGATTAAAGAAAACGAACAAAGATACCGTAGGTTATTCGAGACCGCACAGGACGGGATGTTGATATTGGACGCCCTGTCGGGAGAGATCATGGATGCCAATCCCTTCATCAGAGATATGACCGGTTATTCTTTAGAAGAGTTGAAGGGGAAAAAACTGTGGGAGATAGGTACATTCCGAGATATCGCGGAAAATAAAGAAAAATTCGATGAACTCAGAAAGGAGGAGTACGTTCGATACGAGCACCTTCCCCTGAAGACAAAAGATGGAGAAGAAAAATCCGTAGAGTTCGTCAGCAATCTTTACGATGTCGCTGGAAGAAAAGTTATTCAATGCAATATCAGAGACGTGAGCGAGAGAAAAGAAGCCGAAGAGAGAGAAGAATTCTTACATTCACTTTTGAGGCATAATCTTCAGAACAAATCTCAAGTGATTTTGGGCTATCTCCAGATGTTAGAAGATCTCGAGTTATCAGAGGAGATGAAAGAATACACCGAGAAAGCGAAGGACGTGACTAAAGAAGGGATAAATGTTATCGAAAAAGTCAGAAAATTGAGAAAAATAGATGAAAAATCTGAATTTAGACTTGTCAACATAGATTCTATTTTAGATGATGTTATCTCGAATCACCAGGGGCAATTAGAAGATAAAGATATCAAAATAGAAACAGAAATATGTGAAGATACTGTGAAAGGAGGCGCTCTATTAGAGGAGCTTTTTTCCAATATTATTGAGAACGCCATAAACCATTCTAACAGCAATAAGATCAGTATTAAAAGCAAAGCAAAAGGAGACGAATGCATAATAACCATAGAAGATGACGGTAGAGGTATTCCTGATGACAAAAAAAATAAGATTTTCGAAAAAGGGTTCAAAGAAGGCGAAGAAGCGGGTACTGGATTAGGGATGTATATGGCTAAGAAGATCGTCGAAAACTATGGAGGAAATATCGAGGTCAAGGATTCAAAACTTGGAGGGGCGAGATTTGACGTGATCTTAAAAGTGGAAAATGAATAAAAATCTTTTACGGGTCTTCTTCTAAAGAGAAAATTTCAACGAAAAAAAATAGTATTGAATGCAGATAAGTTTTCTAACTAGGAAATATTAGTTCTATTCATAATTTATCTAAAAAATTAAAACTATCGTTTAATACTTTATTTGTACGATTGTACAGTAATACTTAAAAAAAACTTTAACTAAGTAGCGAAATAATTATTATTAAGAGTTAAAGAAAGCTCAGACGAGTTGATTATCACTCCTTTAAGGAGAGAGGGAACGAAGACAGCCGGGGAGTTTTGCTTGGGGGTCGAACTCCCCCGGCTATTCCCTTTATTTCAACAATATTTTTCAGGCTACTTCAAAAAGTCTCAAATTTTCTTTTAGTTTTTCAAGCTCAGAATCAGAAAAGGCATCAGGATTTACGTGGACGAGAAGCGTAAATTCCGAGGGTGACATAACCTCCCAAGCGTTTTTTAAAAACTCTAAAGTCTTCTCAAATCCGTTTTCAACCTTCATTCTCTCTAATTTGTCTATAAACACTACGCCTTTATCGTTGTTTTCAACGAAATCTCTCATCTCTGGAAGGAGCTTCGTATGTATCTCACTGGGACTTAAAATATTAAATACGCCCGAGTCAATATTTGTCAGCCATATAAGATCATCCCGTGATATCTCCAAACCAAATTCTGATTCTATTTTGTAAGGAACGGTGGTACTGATGATCAATCCTTCTTCTCTTTTAGAAAAGTACTGTGAAAATATAGAATATGAATGACCTAGTTCTTCTCCCTCAAGGAGATAATTGGAACCAGCTCGCAAAAATTGTTCTTCTTCTTTAACTTCATCCTTCACCTCAGATTCGGGTATAGAAGATTCTTCTTCCTCCTGCTTCCTATCCAATTCAAAGCTTTCTGGATGAAGCTGAAAAGTCAGAGAAGCTTTAGAAAAAGGTTTTAACCATTCTATGGATTTCTTTTCCTTGTCAGGTTTTAAGGATTCTGGAATGAAGGGTTTCACGGTGATATCTCTGAGAGGTTCATCGCTAACATTTTCCAATTGGATCTTGTAAACGGGATGCTTGTAGGAACAATCTAAAGTGGAAGTAAGGATTACCTTATTTTCTAGTATCAGATCTACGAGTTTATCCTCTTCAAGTTCATCATCTTCTTCAGTTTCATCATCTTCCTGGTTTTCTTCTTCTTTTTCCTCTCTAAGATTTTCTTCTGTTTTTAACACACTGCGTATCGATTTTTTCTTCTTAGGACCTATCATCCCTAGTTCTCTTTCAGGGAGTTCTTCAAATCCTTCAGGTGTGGAAAAATTGATCAAAAGTTTTCCTAAGGGTTTTTCCATCCTATTTATGATCTCATATGTAAGCTCAACCCTGCCGTCCTTATTTTTTATGACGGATTTCAAGGTCACGTCTTTCTCCAACAACGGAAACGGTAAGAAAAGACTGCGCTTTAGTGCTTCCCAGCCCTTATCTATCAGGTCAAACACTCTGTTATATTTCATCTCCGTCAAAGGTTCTTTCGTTTTTTCAAGTATCGATTTAACCTTTTCCACATCATAGTCTCTTTCTTCCTTTTTTTCTATTTCATTCTCAAGTTTTTTAATTTCATCAATTGCTTTAAGTTGATTTCTATCGGCCTCATCTATATTTTCTTCTACTTTCTCGAGTTTTTCTTTAGTTGAAAGTATCTCTCCACTCTCAAATAATCCTTTAGACTCCGCTATCATCTCTTCTAGAATACTCTTGAAACTGTCCGAGCTGAAATCGACCTCGTTTTGCTCCTTTTCGTCCACTGTTTCCATTCCAGTTTCACTCATTTTTTCCCTCCTTCTTTCACAAAGTTTTTAGCTTCGGCTTCTAGCTCTTCTATGATTTCTTCGTTATCCAATATTCTCCACCACAATCTTTCCTGTTCTTTTACTATGAAGTATGCTATCAAGAAACCGAAACTAGCAAAAACCAAGACAAATAAAACGGTCGGTATCAAGAACGAATATGGTAGATCAAAAAATCCATTGGTGAGAACTTTTGCATAGTTTCCGACCATCAATATATCAAGATTAGTCAAGAGAAGGAAAGAAATGTATGTTACGGCCCCTGTTGATGCTAGTAGAATATGATATAAGTATGGTGAAGAGATGCCGATAATATTGTTGAACTCTCTTTTATCTGTTCCTTCTAATTCTTTATCTCTATCTACATCGTTTGTCTCAGTTTTCAGCGATTCACTTTCTGAATCTTTTTCCGTCGACTCTTTTTCCTTATCAGAATCCCCATTTACCTCTAATTCTTTAACGTTCTCTTTTTCTTTATTAATACTTCCATTCGGAACCTCCTTTCGTTTTTTGTTCTGATAAACTATATCCTGACTAACGATGCACAGGAAATCTTTTAATTTGAACCTGATCTTATATACGAACAGGGCAAAAGATACCATTGCCGCTATTTTGATACCTATATTCAGGTAATTTATCATCATAGAGTCTACTAAAATACTCGAAGGAAGCAGGACCAAAGATCCAAATAGAGTCCCTAACGATATCCCCATCGGAATGCAAAGGAAGTTATATTTCCGAAGATTCTTCCAAGAAAGAGCAAATATGGAAATACTCGATATAATAATTACAAACGGCAGCCAAGAGGGTATTCCACTATATCTCGATACGTTCACTTCTTTACTTATCCTGTCGTTTTCATCGGCGTCTCCTTCCGCGTTGATCTGGTAAAGTTCGTCATTGGGATCAATTACGAGCTCAATCTCCTTCTCTCTTACAGACTCTTCCCATCTCCAGTCCGAGGGACTATATGTCGCCTTGTACTCGAAGATTTTCTCAGAAGAATCAACTATCTCTTCTGATACACGTTCTATATCTTTATAGTCGATCAACTCATCGTCAACATATAAGTCGAAGGGTATAGAGGAAAGTTCCATCTCACCTGAAGATTTGATCTTAAAGATTATCTCGCGTTCTCTTCCATCACCGCTACTTTTAAAAGATATATCGATAGGGATTAGATCGAACCAAGTTATTTTCGTAGTTGTAAATACTGTATCTTCCATATCTCTATTATTGGATTGGATGTCGATCTTCAATTGACGTTCTTTTTCGCTCTGCTTTCTAGGCGTATCCAATTTCACAGTGATCTCTTTACTTTCATATGCAGTTTCAAACATTATTACTTCAGAATCGATGTCAAATTCCTGCCCTTCGTTTTCGAACGTTATAGTCCATCCTTCCTGCTTGAATTCTTGTATAGGAGCCTCTATTATATAGCTGTCTCTAAGAAGATCACCCTCTTCTACACTCTCTCCTTGTGAAGGTAAGTTAACGATAGAAAGTTGATACTCCGCCGATTTGCCTATATTCGTCACCTGATAAGAATCACTAACATCCATCATAACTACTTCCGTTTTTGTTTCAGTACTAACCGTCGTTTCTTCACTACCCACCGATATCCTGATTTCCTGATGCCAGTAAGGATTCAATTCAACTGGGGCGTTAACCGTGAGATTGGTTTTGCGACTTTTACCTATATCTACAGAAACTCTTTTTTTCTCTAGTTTCGCATGGTCTACGAAAGCCGGGTTTTCAAGTGAGGAAAGTTCAAGATCGAAAGTAGCATTAGAATTGCCTAAATTATTAATCTTTATTTCGTGATTTACACTCTGACCAGGCAGAACCTTTTTGTTCCCGTCAGAATCGAGACTTAATTCATGCGACTCGTTGACCTCCAATTCTAGAGAAATTGAGTCACTAACCTCCTCTTTCCTGTGCGAGGTAACATTCACCATAACTTCAAAAATATCTCCTGCAACGATATTCCGGTTAGCCAATTTTTTATATGAAGGGGACTCAGGGATCTCGGGAGCCTCCACAACCAAATCAATTTTGGTAGATCCCACTGCCTCTATTTCAACAGGATTTTCGCTTATGTTAACTGTCCAGTACTCGTTTTCATCCTTTAAGTCCAACTTAAACGTGTCATTAGCATTACCCTTATTCCGAACTATTAACCCTATCTTAGCGATACCTCCTGGCTCAATGGATGGATCTGCTTCGTCTAGAATTAATTCTACCTCGGGGACCGGTTGGACCTTAGCGGTCACGTTTGCCCAGCCCATCTTACTTTCGTTACCTTCACTTACACCTAATACAGTGATATTTAACGAGTTCTCGTGTATCGCGTCCTGAGAAGGGGTAACATAAAGTTCAGTGGTGACGGTGCTCCATTTTTCCACATCAACATCCGGGCTCTGTAATTCCGTTTCCCATGTTTCCCTTTGGTCAAATTCCTGGGCTAACAGAACCTTGTCTTCAACATTGCCTCTATTGGTTATGCTTATCTCAATCGACTCTGTTTTATCGGGATAAATCAATTTTTCATTTTCATCGGGTTCTAAAATTATGGAATAGTACTTTTCCACTTCTATAACAGACACAGCCGAATCAGTTACAGTAACATCATTCTCATTTTCCTCGAACAGAGAGGTAGCCTTTAACGTGACATTTTCTGTATGATTATATCTGGTTTTTCTGGGTATCTTGACTTCCAAAGTGATCTTTTTTTCCTCTCTAGGATTTATACCCCTTATAACCGCCCCGTATTTCTTCTCATCAGGTTTTTCGATAAAACTCTCATCCGATACGTTAACGTCCCAATTATTATTTGTACCATATCCAAGGGCAAAATCATCTATTCCATTACCGGTATTTTTCACTTCGAAATCTATCTCTGCCGTTTTCGTTGGCTGTTCTTTTACTTTGGCCTGCAAAGATTTTACCGAGACATCTCCTCTTTGGGTGACACTGACGTATAACTCACCGTAGCCCGACTCTATATGTTCATTAGAAACTTCTACACTAGGATAAGGTTTCACCTTTAATTCGGAGGTAAAAGTTCCGTTTATCGGTTTTCGAGGTGACGTCACTCTAGTTAAAACTTTATCTATCTCTCCTCCTTTCAGAGTAACATTAGGGGCGCTCACTGATATCCCCCATCTATTCGCCTCCTCTCCCTCATCTATATCGGCTTCAGTTTCAAAGCTCTTATCATCCTTAGAGATACTTAGATCTACTTTAGATTCTTCCTCATCTCTTATATTGCAGAGATTTCTGACTTGGAGATCAAATTCTATATCTTTCGTTGTTTCTGAATACTCTATGGTCTTGTGAGGTTCAACAGGCTCTAAAACGGCAGAATACTTGGTATCTATGGTCACAGAAGGAACTGGATCAGTGGTATTATAGATACCATTCCCGGCCTGCGCATTCAAAACTATATCTTTAGTCACTCCAGAATAGATGTCCTTTTCCTCTATCTTATATTCCATCTTTACTTCAGGTACAGAAACTGTGACTTCAACTGAGGTGTTTTCATCCGGTTCTAAAAAACCAGTGTTTTCTTTATCAGGAGTTGCCTCCCAGTAAGGATTGTCGACATAAGCCTGTATTTCGTATGAATCCATAATATTTCCAATATTCTGTAGAGTGTACTCCACAGTGAATTCTTCACCCGGTAGTATTCCTTCAATGTTAGTGCTACCGGGTTCGATCCTACTTCCGTACTTCGCCTGAATATAGGTATAGGTGACACCTTCATCAGAAACGGATCCATCGGTTTGTGAAGTTACTTTTAACTTCAATCGATCCGCCGCATAAGCATCGGCATTTTCAGGTACTTGGACCTCTAATTCGATCTCTGAAGAGGAATTAGCTTCTAGGTCTAATACGCCCTGTTCGCTGCTTATCAACCACCCTCTCCCCGAGTCAGCAGACCAATCGAATGTATCGTTCGTATTTCTTTCATTTATTATTTTAAAACTATAAGAGATGATCTCCCCATAATCACCATGCTTCTGAGGAGGGGATTCGATTCTCACCCCGTTATCGTAATAAGCTCTCTTAGCACTACCTTTATTCTCATAGGAATGAGAAGCTCCACTACTTTTAATAGATTTTAAATGTGGAGAATCTTCCTTTTCATTGTGATTTAAAACTTCATTTTCTGCCAAACCTTCGAGCGAAACCAAAGGTGATGAAAAACTGAAGATTAATATTATTACAATAGCAACAGATATGTATTTTAAATTCATGCGCTTCCAATTCATTTTGCTTCCTATATTTAGGATTTTTTCAGTTTTACCATTTTCTTTTAAAATATTATCGAAACCCCCAATTCAGCAGCGAAGTATGAAATCGTAGCTAACCAAATCATTATAGAAAATTTAGCTAAAGAGAGATACCTATGTTCTCCTTTGATATGCCAAGAAACAACGGTAGATGTTACCGCTTGAGCAAATATCATAAGAACGATCAAATCATAATAGGTTTGAAGACCAATCGGAGAAACATTAATGAAATTTAGACCCCCAAAAAGACCCTCTATTCCCACCGGCATCTCGAGTTGAGCCAACATACTGTTTATCTCCCCCACTATCAATAAAACAGATACCATTGTAAGAGTAATCACTACTATTATGCCATAGAAAACGCTTTGTAGTGATTTAGCTCTTAATATCTTTTTATTTCTCAGCCCGCTGACCTGGATGAAATTTTCGCTTATTATGGGACTCGTCTCTTCTGGATGAGCCCCGTGCTGAGATGCCTTGAGAAATATATTACTAAATTCGTCGATGAGGAAACTTCCCGTTTCCGATCCAAAATATCGCCAGGATCTTTCAGAATCTATATTCATCTTCAATCTTCTGTATAAAGATCTGATATTTTCGGTCAGTTTTCCCAAATCATGATAGCGCAGCTTCCCCACACTTTCAGTATGGTCCGAGCTCCGAGCTGGAGAGGTTCCAGCTAAAGAACGGATAAATGAAGGAAAATTTGAATCTCTTCTCCTGATACGATTCTCCTCGATTGCAGCAAATATTCCTGGAACGATCAATGGCGTCAAAATAATGGCAGCACTCAATAGAACTGAAAAGTTAGTGAAAAGGATCACTATAATAGCTATCCCAGCAGAGATGACTAAGCTCCCCATGAAGACTTTATTTAGAAATCTGTCAACCTCGGTTTTCAATTCTCCTTCATACCATATCCTAGTTCTGGGTATTATCTTAAGAAAAACCCATCCTGAAATAAAAGAAACAACAATGAATAAAAAGAAGATGAGGGTGATCACCAACTCGCTATTTATATCGATCAGTAAAGGTGTTATCACTGCCAAGACCATCCCGAAAAGACATATCGTTATACTCGCTACATAAAGTTCTCTAACCACGTCTAACCGAAACAGCATATTTTCGAATTTGTTCTTGTAATCATCCATAACGGTTTCTTGTTCATCCTTAAAGAATTCTTTAGGAGTAGTCTGGGTTTCCAATGCGTAAGCCAGCCTCTCTAAAAAATCAGCTAGCATCTCGCTAGGTGTATTCTTTGAAATAGTCCTAGCACTCTCAGATAATGACATATTCCATTTATCCGAGAGTGTTTCAAGTCTTCTTATCTCCTTGCCCAGTTCATCGTACATCTTCATCTCGGAGAATATCTCTCTAAATCCCCTATCAGAAATCTCCGAAACCGAAAGCGCACCCAATCTCGTGATAAAAAGATGCATATCTCTATTTATTTTCAAACTTCTTACCTCATCATGGATTACGGGATAAAGAAAAGCCACAAGTGTGGTAAAAACAGGCACGATATACAAGGTGATGATGAAGTAAGTATCGAGAAATACCCAAGGTAGAGTGAATCCGAGAAAAAAGGATATCATCAATCCTAAAAAAAGAGCAGGTGCTACTATCTTAAGAAGGTATTGAGGAATGGAGATATCCAACTTCTCATAAGAATTTATCACATTCACTAATCTTTCCTCCTTTCTTCCTTTATCGCTTCGAGCTGTTTCTTCATATTTTCCATGCCACCATAACTATAACTTTTGAAGATTTCAGCTACATCTCCGTGTTTTGTTATCCCTGCTTCTGCAATCTCCCTTATGATCTCCGTTCTCCTATCCAATTCATCATATATTTTCTTTCTATCTTCATATCTAAGTTTAGAAGCTATCAGGTTTTCCAGAATGTAACTATTGTTCATACCGACAAAATCATGTTTGTCCTCTATTGGATCCCAGGTGAAAACCTGTCTAGTCTGTACACCTTCCCTTTCCTTCGAATATCCCAATATCTCAACTACGGAACTGCATCTTCTCAATATCTGGCCCTCGTGATGGACTATCTGTTGGAATAAACACACATTCAAATTGTCCATAAATCTGATCGGTACGTTGATCGGATCTCCTGTGAAACGTTGAATCAATTTATCTATCGAAGATGCGTGGAATGTAGATATTACCGGATGGCCCGTTTGGATAGCCTGAAACGCTGCCGAACCTTCTTTTCCTCTCACCTCTCCGACGATGATGTAATCAGGCCTCGAACGTAAAGCGGTTTTCACCAGATCAAACAACTCAACTCTCGAATCTTCAGGACCGGTTTCTCTCGTCACCAATCTCTGCCAAGTAGGTTGAGGTACGTTGACTTCGGGAGTATCCTCGGCAGTGTAAATCTTCTGGTCATATCCAATGAAAGGCAAGAGTGCGTTCATCGTGGTGGTTTTCCCCGAAGCCGTAACGCCGGATACGATCATACTCATGTCGAATTCAAGACACAGCCAGAGATAGGCCGCCATCTTTGGAGAAATAGTGTTCCAATCCACTATCTGGGGGATCGTAATAGGTTCCTGACTGAAGTTTCTGATCGTAAAACTGGGACCTTCTTTGCTCACGTCTTTACTGTAAACAATGTTGACCCTTGAACCCATGGGCAAAGCACCATCGGCGATAGGATTGCTTTCGGTCACGTTCTTCCCCATCCTGTTACTCATACTTCTAACGTATTTTTCCAGTCTTTCCTTACTTTGGAATGAGAGATCAGTTTCTAGTAGACCGAAAACCTCGTGGAGGACGGAAAGATTATTCAATGCTATACAATGAATGTCTTCAACGTGTGGATCGTAGAGAAGAGGTTCTAATAGACCATAGCCCATGATCCTCTTTTTTATATGATATCTGACCGACTCCATAAGATCCTTCTCTATTCTTATTTTTTCCTCCCCAAATGAAAACAAAGTCGAAAAGCTTTCCCTAGTAGTTGTCACTTCATCTATAAGTTCGTCTAGTTTCTTTTCAAAATCCTCTTCTTCCTCGGGTGTCGGCGATCGAGAGGCCCTTTTGAGTATTTTTTTCCTTATCCTCTCTATCTTGTCCTCGTTATCCTCGTTTAGAGGAGGTTCTATTGTGAAATACCTTCCTTTTCTTTCTTTAGGTATATCTAGATGGATAAAAATGGGGTCATTAGCTGGATAGATGATATTGGTCTCATCCATGGAGGCCATTTCTCTAGAGAGTTGTTCTTTAAATTCCGGTCTCTCACCAGTTTCCCTCTCTACTCGGTTCACATAATTCCTCAGATGAGGATATTCATCGATCGCCTCTTGCATATTTGACTGCAAAATTATCACCGATTTTCGAATTTTAGGTGATCTGGGTTATGTCCACTACGAATCCTGCATTAGGTTCTATACGAAATTTTATCACGTCCTGCATCCGACCTTTGGCTGCGGTAAATCTTCTCACATGTATAGTTCGTTCCGTCTCACCACCTATCGTTTTTCGATTTAATTGTAAAAATATATCTGCTGCTGATTTATAAGGAGTCATTATATCTTCGTCAACTTCATCTGGGTCCAATGTCAAAATCAATGTTTTACCTTTACTGCAAATATTCTGGAAAAAGGAAAGCGCTTCTAATGATAGATCTTCCTCTAAATTGTCCTTTATCAGAGAGGATAGTGTATCTATAACCGCAATATCTCTTTCATACAATCTTTCCCCTTCGATCAACTTAGAAAGGGATTCCCCTCTAGGACACGAGCGCCCGACAAGCGGATCAACCGGAACGAACTTTAGGTGATGGTTGTATATCTCATCTCTAACGGGATAGTCCAAGGAATTCATCTGATTAAGGAATGGTTTAGTATTAGTTTCTGAAGAAACATAGGTCACTGTGAATCCATTTTTGAGTAAACCGTAAGTAAATCTTTGACATAGAACACTCTTCCCCGTGCCAAATTCTCCAGTCAGAAGTATAAGAGATCCTTTAGGTATACCTCCTCCTAGAGCTGTAGCTAATGTATCTCTTTCGAGTGCGAATTTGTAATATGTAACATCTGTTTCTGGAGCCATAGATAATACCTCGTCAAGTCAGATGAAATTTTAGAGAATCCCTATCTCTTCCGTTCAAACGGCCTTGATAAATTCCCTGTACTTCAAGCCAAGCGGAGATATCTTTACCTGTCTCTAAAGAGACAGAAACATTTATTCTAGCCACATTACCTTGCGTCCAATCAGTAGAATTGCCTAAGATTTTAACATCGACCGAATCTTTCTCTGCGGAACGAGCAATTCCTCCGCCCACGCTCACGATCGTTTTATTTATATTGAGTTCATATTTTCCTGTGTTTTTTGCATAAATGGTCAGGTTATTCGAAGTTTTGTTATAAGGAACCTGGGCAGGGTCGTTTACAATATCAACGTTAACATAGTAATCTGCAGCTTTAGATCTAGCATTTTCTTGGATGCTATCTGAATATTGATATGCTATTCCCACAAATACCCCCATCAAAGCCAACGCTACTATGACTGATATCGCAAACCAAAGCATCTCCGTGGCACTTCTTCCTGCCATATATATCAAGCTCCCATTACATAATAGGTTTTAGAGCCAAACTCGTTCACCACGACTATCCTACTAATTTTTTGCTTCACTTCTTCTAGAGTAATATTTAGTACCTGACCGGGATTTAGAACATTTGTGTTTTTAATGTGGTTATCGACTACTGTAGAGTTGATCTTATGTGTGCTGTACGTGCCGTTCAATAAAACTTCAATCTCCCTTATATCCAATGGGGCATCACCGTTGTTTTTAACTGTTATATTCAATATAGATTTAGATTCTGTATAATTTATCTCAAGGATTTCCATTTCGCTCTTTTCTTTTTTTTCTTTCCAGTCTAACCAATCACTTCTAGCTTCTTCCTTTATTTCACTAGCCTTCTCTACAGCCGGTTGTAAAGTTCCAAAAATCAAAATCACTCCGACAAGTACTACGCCAGCGGAGGCGGAAACGCTCAGCCCCATATCTAATTTTCTCCTCTATCAAAGGCTTGAAACTTTGATCTAACTTTTTTTTCTTCACTGTTTGTCTCTGAACTCTTTTTTATGGCTTCTATATACTGAAGAGATTCCTTGTGATCTTGCGGAGATAATCTCCAATCACCATCTGTTTCTTTGACTTGTCCATCGCTGTCTATGATCTTGTCTCCATCGTCGTCTCTTTTCTCTGCAAATTTCATCCCTTCAACCGAAGATAGGATGCTCTCTTTCAGATCTTCCCCTATCCAATCTTGGTCTTCGTAGTATTCCAACGCTTTTTCTAGATTTCCTCCAGTTTTGCTGTAAAGAAAATCGACCCAGTCTATTACCGCTTTCATGTCGTATTTTTGTCCACCATTTGAGGGTTTGTCCCCTTTCCGTGAGTCATTACCTTTATTCTTTTCAGATGTCCTTACTTGATTTGGATTATCGAGAGGATTTGCTTCCGGATTACCTAATCCTCTATTCACCTTACCAGTTCGTCTTTCTTGGCCAGAACCATCTAATTCCATAAAAGGACTAACATCAGAAGAGAGAAGATCATAAAGAGCCGACAATTCCTTGAGCTTTTCCTCGACTTTGCTGTAATTGAGTTCACGTTTCTCCAACTTATCCATCCGGGAGACCAATAATGATATCTCCTCGTCTATATCTGTCAATTCCTGGGAAAGTTCATTAATCTCTTCAGAAAAGTTATCTACTTTTTGTGAAAGGTCTTCCATCTGATTCTTAAGCTCTTCTACCTCTTCTTGGTCCACAGCGGATTCCGAAGGGGCATCGTTCGACTCTTCCTCTTCTTCTTCACTGTCTTGGCCCAGATCTTTAGCGGTTTCTCCCGAAACGGATGGCATCTCTTGACGAATCTCATATCTTTCGACATCTTCAGAAAAAACTTCTTCCATCTCTTCAGGTTCTGGTTCCAGTTCCGGTTCTGATTCTGATTCAGAGGGAGGTGTTTCTCGTTCAGACTTGATACCAGAAGATCTACTCTCTTTTTTAGGAGTTTCGTCTTCTCTTTCACCAGCTATCTTGTTCGCTAGCTCTTCTTTTCGATCAGCAGTAATCTCCTCAACTTTCTCTTTCTGTCTTTCGTCTTTCACTCCCATATCTGTTCCAGAGGGTTTCTCGTAACCTTTCTTTCCATCAAAAGTCCAAACGTCCTCACTGCCGATAGTATCGATGTTTTTATCATCTTTATACTCGCTATTCTCACCATTTTTACTTTTAGGCTTTAAGGTAGGTTTAGAGCCCCTTTCATCTGGCTCTTTTCCCTTTTCTTCTTCCGTTACCTCTTCTTCTTTTTCCATCGGATCACCGAGTAATATTAGTAATAATGATAGAGGGGTTTTTAGTTACTACCGGTGTTTTTGCTCGATATTCCTCATATCCGCTTTTTTTTACAAGAGTTCAAACCAACCGGCGGTTGGATATTGGCTTGGTGTGGTCGTTCTTGACGTTGCCGCTGTCGCTCCTTCTGATGACATGAATTTAAAGGTTACCTCAGAATCGGGTGTCATCGGATAAGGTTGGGTTATATTCAATGCGGCTATCTCACCGGGATATAGATACTGGCCAGCATTTGGATCAGTGACCTGTAAAATATCGAATTCTTCATATATAGTATCTCCTGTCGATGTTCCATTAGTATATCTTCTGCTGAAGCCTTCCTCGCTTTCACCGTCTTCTCCATCCATCATAACCACTAAATTCGTTAGGTTGTATCCACTAGAACCTTCAACAGCAGTTATATAAATCCGTACAGTACCTACCTCGCCACCAGAATCGGCTACCTCGGCTTCTTTATGCTGTACCTTGACAGGAGGAGCTACGTTCTCCTGAGTCTCATGACCTGTCCTCTTAGCCGTCTCTTGAAGATCGCCCATGACCCCAACGATGACAGCGGATGCTATCGCAGCCACCAAGATGAGGCCTATGAAAACGATCAGCGTACCTATACCTATCGCACCTTCTTCCTCTTCAGAGAGTCTTTTAATTCTCTTTTTATTCATCTTTTACCTCCTATTTAGTGTCGTGTTTTTTATATCTATTTTAAACTCACGTTTTCAAAGCTACTCAAATCGCGGTTAATAAAACTTCTGTTCGATTATCATATCTCCTGATTCAAAATTGTCACTACTACTTAATTTTAAAATATTTCGTAAAAACACTTTTTATATCAGAAAATATGTAAAAAATGAGTTTGTTTATTTAAAAATAAATATATGAACTGTGTCTTTTAAATTTGTTTTAATATCCTATGCTAAAGCATAAATAGAAAAGGTTCCATTTAACAGTCAAGGCTGAAAATCATGACCGAAAAACAATCAGAAGGAACCATAGCTTCTCAGGAGTCCAATGATATTAATTGGAAAAAGAAAGCTCATGACTTAAAACAAAAATTAGAAAAATGCCAACAACAAAAAGGGAAAATAATCGATAAAAAGAATATTGAAATAAAGAACAAGCAAGATAAAATAGATGAATTAGAATATAGGTTAAAAGAGCAAAACAAAAGTGGACAAAAAGCTCCAAAAAGTCCAGAAAAAAGCAAAGAGTTTCAGGAAATCCAAGAAGAAAACACTGAATTAAGAAAAGAAAATGAGGATTTAATGGAAGAAAATGAAGAATTGATAATGGAAGTTGGACATCTCGAAGAGAAAATAGACGAACTCAAAGAGGAAAAAAAGGAGCTAAAAGGCAAATTGATGGAGCTAAAAGAAGAAAACAAAAGATTGCTAAAAAGATTAGAGAGATATAAAGAGGAAAAGAAAATAGGTTTCCATCTACCTTCAAATTCCGAAATCAGAGGGGATATAAACTCCGATGAAATAATTCAAGTAGAAAATGAAACAAAAGTTCTAGGTTCTCTAGAATCCGAAGAAGATATATTATTGGGTTATGGAAATGATATCAAAGGATATATTGTTTCTAACGAAAGTGCAGTAAAGATCGGTAACGCAAGCGAAGTGGGAGGAATGGTCAAAGGTGAAGAAGTTCGCTTGGCCGAAGGAGTAAAAGCTAAACAGATTAGAGCTGATGAGAAACTTATTCTGGGAAAAAATTGTAAGGTTTCAGATGTATTTGCTTTGGGGGATGTTAAGCTTGAAGAAGGTGTCAAGATCGAAGGTTCTTTACGATATGCTGGTGATCTAGAAGCTGCTAAAGGTGTAGAAATCACTGACTCATTGATCCCACTTTCAAAAGAAGAAATACGAGAATTATCAGAAAAGCATTTAGAAAAAAAGCCGGCGTTCCCTCAAGTAATAGTGAAAGACCAAGTTGAAGAGTTCGAACCACCCGAGGACGCAGATGAGTCAAAGGTTGAATTTGTTGAGGAAAAAATTTTCCAAGTAGACAAAATGTTAGAAAAAGCTCGAAAAAAGGACCTTTTTATATCTGAAGAAAAAGTCCTTCTTAAGGAGGGAGGTTCTCTCTACAAAAAAGGAAAATATGATGAAGCTCTTGAAAAACTGAGTGAATCTCACTCTAGACTAAAAGAAAAAATGCCTGAGGATACAGAGATTGAAAAAAAAGAGTCAGAAGAAGACGAAGAGCATTCGATAGATTCGGTGATCGAATCTTCTGAAAGGGAATCAAGTGAAGACGTTGAAAAAAAGACCGATGAAGAAAGCGAAGATGAGGAGGATGTCAATTCTTCCGAGGAAGTCGATGAAACAGAAAATGAGGACGAGGAATCCAATATGGGTGAAAAGGAAGAAGAATATGTCGAGGAATCTGCTGAGGAAGAAAAAGAAGATAACGATCGGTCCGAGGAAAATGAAACTAAAGAAGAAAAAGAAGATGAAGACGACGCTTCTCACAAAGAAGAGGATGAACCAGAAGATAATGATAATGGATCCGAGTCAGACAAAAAAGAAGATGAAAAAAAAGATGACGACGATGAAGGAGATCCTTCCGAGGAAGATGATGAAACAAAAGATGATGAGAATGGATCCAGTGAGGACGGAAAAGAAGAAGAATCTGAAGAGAGTACATATTGAAAATTCATTCTCTTAGAAATTGGATGGATAATCTCTCTCTTAAAAAACTTCTTTTGAATAAGCCAAAAGATTCCATTTATTTTTTAATAGCATTGTAAAGATGCATTGCTTCAAAAAATGAAAAGTGTATTAGTCAATAGGAGAATATCAATTTGAAAAAAGATAAATAGATATTGGATTTTTAGTAAAAACATGATTTTCACCGAAATATTGGTCCAGTTAGTTTGGGTCGTCATTCTAGTTTCATATTCGATAGCTGTTACGCTTTTCACTAAAGTAACCTATCGCTGGATGAAGAAAAGAAATATGGATAACAATGTTGCTATCTATTACAATCGTAAGATAGTCCACATCTTCGGCGGAGGTATATCTACCCTTTTCGTACCTTTTGTTTTCGACCGCCCCTATTATCCTCTAGCGATTGGTATTATTTTAGCCGTTTTTACATATCTTCCATATTACAGAGGTGAAATACTCTTTTGGGTCCAGACCGAGGATAACATGAACGATGTAAAATTCTGTTTCATGTGGGGTCTGGTTGTTTTCTTATTATGGATGAGTTTAGGAAGTCCATGGATAGCGATAATACCTCCCGCGATGATGGCCTTCGGTGATGGGATCACAGGATTAAGTAGAAATTATTTCTTTAAAAAAAGAACTAAACATCCGCTCGGCAACGTATTCATGCTGTTAGTGACCCTTCCGATAGGGTACTTTTTTGCTGGCATGGAAGGATTAGCCGGGTGGGGAATACTGGCCGCTTTAGTGGATACATTCGTTGAAAGGTACGAATTTGGCCCTATAGATGATAACGTTTTAATCACCACAGCTTCAGCGGTAGTACTCTTCATAGGAGGAACTTATGGTCCTCTGCTGTGACATTTTTTAATTTGTCTTAAATCAAGATCTCAACTATCACTCTTCCTCAATTTTATCAGGAATTTAGCTCCCCCATATTCAGAATCTTCTACATGTATATTAGCATCATACATCTTAAGGATCATTCTTACCAGGAATAAACCTAGCCCTCCTCCTTTATCGATACCCTTCGAATAGCCTCTTTCAAATATCTTTTCTTTTTCGTCTTCCGGAATTCCCTTTCCATCATCCTCGATTATACAGTTGATATGCCCATCTATAGATTTAGCGCTTATCCTCACTTCATCTCCCTCTGAATGACGGATCGCATTCTCTATTACGTTGGAAAATGCCTCTTTTAAAAGTTGACCACCTTCAATCTTTTGTTCAAGAGATGAGCGATCGATTTTAATTTTCATATCATTCTCATCTGCTATAGTCTTACATCTCTCCATTGAACCCTCGATGAGCGACTTGAGCTCGATAGATCCGACCTCTTCGTTTTGGGCATTTCGAAGAATCTTGACTTTTTCTATGAGATTTTGAGCTTCATCATTGGCCTTTTTCGTCTTTTTTACATACTTTTCCGCCTCTTCTGGAAGATCGAAATCCGACATCAAAAGCTGAAGATAACCGTCTATAATATTCATTTTGTTCCCAACATCGTGTCTTAAAAGCGAATGAAGAAACTCCTCCCGCTCTTCGGCTCTTTTTCTTTCGGTGATATTTTGGACAAATCCTATCGTTCCTACAACTTCTCCTTCTTTATTTTTTTGAGGTGTAGCACTGATAAGTATATCTATAGGTGTTCCGTCTTTTTTCAATAATTGGCTTTCATAAATTTCGGCCTCGTCTTGTTCCCTAATAGAAGTTCTCATCTTCAATTCTTCTACCTCTCCTTCGGGTGCGATCTCTTCAAGATTCTTTCCTTCAAGTTCTTCTTTAGAATATCCCAGCATATCGGCATAATAACTATTTACGTATTTGTGATTGTTACCCAGATCGGTTATCGCCACCCCCATGATCGAATTCTCGACCACTCTGCGATATTTGGACTCTCTGTATTCCTTTTCTAGCTCAGATTTTTTTCTTTCGGTGATATTTTTATGGCTCACGAGCCCATACGTGGTACCATTATAGTGTATACTAGAAGCCTCCATCAAAAACCATCTTTTTTTATCTAGTCCATGACACGGATACTCTAAGGTAAAACTATCTCTCTCGCCTTCCAAAACTTCTTCTATTCCTGCCGCAGCTTCCTCTGCGAGTAATGCGTCCTCTCCTTCACTAGCTCGCGAGATCTCAAGATAATTCACTCCTACTCCATAATCTTTCAAATTCAATCCTTCTGATTCAGCGAACTCTTTCCAACCTTCGTTAACGGCTAAGATATTTCCTTCCGAGCTCAAGAGTGCTATATTGGCCTTTAAGTTATCTATTACTAACGAAAGAAAATCTTCCAATCCATCGAAAGGTAAAGATTTAAAATTTTTTTCCTTAGCCCTTTTCGACTCTTTAGACATGCTTTACCACTTTTTCTATCTTCATCACTCATCAGTATATATTCATCATCTTCTTTATTTAATTTTTTATTATATAGAAGGAACATGACTTCTATTAGAAACAAGGTTTGCATATTGGGGGTTAAAACCAAAATAGTTAATATGACCTATTCATATCAACCCATGCAACATAGGAACTAAGAAAAAAGAGGCGATAACTATGGATGATGATGAGAATACTATATTTGTCGGTAGTAAAGAAACGATGAACTACGTCCAAGCTGTTATGACTCAGTTCAACAGCGGAAGCGATGAAGTAGTGATCAAGGCCCGTGGAAGAGCCATAAGTAAGGCTGTCGACGTAGCTGAGATAACCAGACATCGGTTCATAGAAGAATCAGAGATCACCGATATAATTACCGACACCGAAGAGATCGAAAACGACGAAGGCGGAACAACCAACGTCTCCTCGATGGAGATCACTCTGGAGAAATAATCCAAAGATCCCCTGGTCAGATTTATTTCTTTCAGCCATATCTGATATACGGGGCAGAGTAATTTATTTCTGAGTGGTTGTCAAGTCTTGAACGACCTAGGTAGGGCCTAGTGATATCGTTCCAAAAGGTGACAATATCTGCTCAGATCAGGGAGATCCAGAGAGAAAAGTCTTCCTACAACCAGTATTTTTTATTATTTTCTTTTTTGCTCATTACTTTTTCATATTAATTTTTAGTCATGATTTTTTCAAGCTCAGCGATATGTTCTTCACTGAATAAGTTAAACAAAAGTGAATTATAATAGAAAATCACCTCTTTTACTATATACTTCGCTCTTCTAAGTTTTCTAATCAAAGAATATAAGTATATAGACACTTTACTTTTTCTGGTGGATGATTAATGAAGTATAAAATAAACGGAGATAATCTTGAAGTAGTATCCCTTCAAATCGGAGGAAATGAGATGGTTTACGGGGAAGCCGGGTCCATGTCCTACACGTCTGGCAATGTCCAGATGAAGGCAGAGGCCTCGGGTGGGTTCATGAAAGGTTTAAAAAGAAAATTTTCAGGTGAATCCTTCTTCTTGACCCAGTTCACCACTACTGAAGGAACTGGTATAGTGGCATTTTCAGGTCAATCGCCGGGAAGAATAGTTCCTTTAGAGCTTCAACCGGGTGTAGAATATATCGCACAGAAAGATGCTTTTTTGTGTGCGGAATCTGGCGTAGACTTGGACATCGAGGCGACCGGTCTCGGTAAAGGACTTTTCGGCGGTGAAGGAATTATCCTACAGAGAATTTCAGGTGCAGGTTTAGCATTTATACACGTACCGGGTGATCTCATAGAGAAAGAACTTGAACCAAATGAAGTGCTAAAAGTTTCGACCGGTCACGTAGCAGCCTTCGAACCGTCGGTCTATTACGACGTTCAAAGAACTGGGGGCATAAAGAGTTCACTTTTCTCCGGCGAAGGTCTATTCATGACAACTCTCCAGGGTCCTGGAAAAGTGTGGCTCCAAAGCATGACTCTTCCAGATTTAGGTGCGGCTCTAAGTCCACATGTATCCGGCGGAAACGGCGGGAGTAGCGGATCCAATGGGCCAAGCATATCTTTCGGCTGATCTTCTATACAATTGGCCTGATAGGATGAAAAAATCTAATATCCTTTTAGCGGGGCTCATAACTATGGCCCTCTTGATTTCTTTATTTTATTACTTTGACCTCTTCAAGAGTTTTGCTATTTTGGTGGGTATATCCGTTACTATAGTTATAATCTTGTTTACAATCGGAATTAGCTTAATATTCGTCCTAGCCATACCTTATTACTTTCTCACTAAGAAAAAAAAGGTGCAGGAACACGGCAGCTATAGTTTAGATGACATCGAAGGAGAAGAATGAAGCCCGTTTTTGCTAATGAGCTTGTCCAAATTCTCATCAGAAACATCTTTGTTCAACTATCATAATTATCAGAAAAATATTTAAAAGGGTGTTTGTATCCTCGTGCAAATATGCTGAAGCGGGTCAAATCCTACTTCGGTACTATCTCACTTTTCTCCGCCAATGCAAATCGACTTCTAAGCTCTACTATCCTCTACTCTTTCGGTTACGGTATTTTTAGGGTTCTCTTCAATCTTTATATACTCAATCTAGGTTTCTCCGGCGTATTCCTCGGCTACCTTTTATCTTTGAACTTCGCCGCCGCCGGAGTGAGTTCCATCCCTGCCGGTAAACTCTGTGACGTGATCGGTAGAAAAACTAGCATGATCATCTCTACTGTAGCAATAGTGATTTCTATGCTTGTTTTGGTAACCATAGAGATCAAATTCGTTTTATTAGCCGCAACGGTGGTCAGGGGATCGGCTAGTGCAATGAGAAGGATTTCTCGTTATCCCTTCATGATGGAGCAGAGTGATGAGGAAGAGAGGATGCATCTTTTCTCCACCGCTGCCTCATTGAGGATGTTCTCGGGTGTTGGTGGAAGAGTTCTGGCTGGGATTTTACCCGCTATTTTCCTTTACTACGGGGGTGTGAATCTCCCAGTTATTCAAAACAGAATAGCGATGCTGATTACTGTATTTTTCATGGCTATTTCCTTGATCCCTCTCTTGAAGATCGTTGAGGAAAGAAGTCACGCTGACAAATCTCAATTGACTTCGTGGAAAAACTGGTTGAAGTTAAAAAATCCAGACTTGGTAAAAAAGCTGCTTGTCAACTCTGTTTTTATCGGATTCGGTGCCGGTTTGATAGTTCAATACTTCAATGTTTTCTTCGATCAGTTCGTCGGTATGACGCGATTCCAGATCGGTGCCGTGATGGCTATCGGCAGATCGACAATGGGTATATCGGTGTTTTTACTACCCATCCTGGTCAATAGGATAGGGAAAGTCCGATCGGTGGTAGCTACGCAACTTCTCTCATTGCCTTTTTTAGCATTGATGACCCTTTTGAACAGCCCTCTAGGTATAGGGAGTGCATATGTCGCGAGGACGTCTTTGATGAATATGAACCATCCTGCATTTAATAATTTCATGATGGAGGTGACCGACGAGTCGGAAAGAGGAACGGTGAGTGGATGGAATTACTTCGCTAGAAGATTATCTAGAGGTGGAGGTGTACTTGGAGGAGGGTTCGCTATCGATAAGAAGGCCTATATCCTGCCCTTCTACGTGACTATGGTTTGCTATGTCATGGGATCACTGTTCTACTATTACTTCTTCCGAAAGGCAAAAGAAGGCATGAAAAAAGCGAAATGGATCGGATCCTAAATATAACAGGTCCTCCTATCCTAAGTTTTATATTTAAAAGAACACACTATTTTAGTTATTATTTAATATAAAAATAAATGCTTTTCAACAAAGCTTATATACTCATTAAATGGATATTTTCTTAAGAGGTGACTCCCCCGCCTTGACAGATTTAAAACAAGAATTATCTTACCTCATCTTGGGGCAGCAGGGTGGGGATAATCGGATAAAGATACTCGAACTCTTGCATGAGAGATCCTACAATATAAATCAGTTAGCTACGGAACTGAACCTTAATTATAGGACAGTCAAACATCATATCGAGGTACTTTCAAATTACGATATGATCACTTCATCTGGGGAAGGCTACGGAAATGTATACTTTCTAAGTACCGAGTTGGAGGAAAATTTTAGATGGGTAAAGGAGATGAAGAAAAAATTAGAAACCGTCTCTAAGTCACCTCATATCTATCAAGATCTTGTCGAACAAACCCACGAAGGTATCATAATACTAGATGAAAACAAGGATGTTATCTTTGTAAATGATAGCGCCGAGAAGATCATCGGATACGAAAGTGAAGAACTTCTCGGAGAATCTATCGGTTTTTTATTCTTTTTCGATCTTAGTGAAGTGTTAGAGGACGTGCAAAACGAAGAAGAATTTATCAAAAAGGAAA
>CAZPCW010000034.1:11453-22829 GCA_964585175.1 uncultured Thermoplasmata archaeon | reverse complement strand
TCCCTTCCCTCGCATACGCAGAAAGGTGATAGCCTTTCGAAGTAAAGGGAGACATCACTCCCCCACATTCATTTATCTTTTCGAATGTAATGAGAAAAGTGAATGAAGAGTAGGAAGGAGTGTTCCTTACGCATACTTTACTTTTCTAGAGCAGGGCGGAAGAAAATAAAGTAGAGAAGGAATCTATGGTTCCTTCGAACTACCACATTTTTGAACTAAGTGAAAAAATTGATAGAAGACGGAAGGCTTCTTTTTCGTAAAAAATTGCACCAGAAACATGTAGAGCTACCTTTAATATCGTGGATAAAAAATTTCCTCTTTACCTATTCAGAAACTATTGGTACCTTCCATCGACCAACATCTAATGAAATTCTAGATATTTTCATTTTATATTTTTTATGAAAATAGATATATCTCTCTTTGTATTATAACTTGTAACATGATAAGTGAAGGGTAATTATAAATAATAATTGGAGGTGCTTAAGTTTATTGGAGAACTGAGATTAAATGTCAGTAAAAACTTTGATTGTAGACGACGAAACAACATTACTAGAGCAGGCAGAAGTGTTTCTAGAGCGGATAGGCAAAGAAATAGAAGTTTCAACTGTCAATTCTGTAGAAAAGGCTTTAGATATGTTAGAAGATGACGACTTCGATGTGATAGTTTCAGATTACCAGATGCCTAAAACAAATGGATTGGAATTCTTAAAAGAGATCAGAGAAGAAAGAAATTGTGATCTCCCTTTCATAATGTTCACAGGGAAAGGGAGGGAAAAAGTTGCGATCAAAGCTTTGAATCTAGGTGCGGATAGGTACCTGCAGAAGAAGGGAACTCCAAAGAGCCAATATGAGATTTTAGGTGATTCTATCTCTCAAGAACATAAATATAATATAACAGAAAAAGAAAGAGAAAGATACACCTCTGAACTCGAATTTTTGAATGATGTCATACTGAATGTAAACAAGATGAAATCTACCGATGAAATATGTGAATATATAGCTGATAAAGTTCATTCACTTAACGACGACGATTACGTAACTGTTTCGCTTTATGACCGTGAAGAAGAATTCATTCGGATCCGAGCTTTAAAGGGTTTTGATGATCATCCAGAACTGGTAGAGAGGTTGATCCATTCTGATGATAAACCTATTTTCGACCCAGATCTACAGGATGAGTGGTCGGATATATATAGCTCCGGAGAGCTAGAAATGATGCCTGAAGGAGTCTATTCGTTGGTAAAAGGCGTTTTGTCAAAAGAGGAAGCTGAAGAAATAGAAGAACTATTAGGTATAGAAGAGGTTTACTCTGTCGGTTTCGCTGTGGATAACAAACCATATGGAAGTCTAAGTATATATAAGACATCCGGGGAAGATGTCGAATTTAGTTCAGCCATAGAGACCATATCTAATCATATTTCCGAGATACTTCAGAGGAGGCAATCTGAAGATAAGTTAAGAAAGAGTAGAGAAGAGATAAAAAAAAGCCAAAAGAAATACAAGAGTCTATTCAACAGCATCCGTGATGCAATATTAGTAGCGGATACAGATCGAAATATAATCAACTGTAATCAAGCTTTTACAGATATTTTCGGATATGAATTAGATGAGATAAAAGGTAAAAAGACCAAATACGTTTATCACGACGAAAAACAGTTCGAAGAGATGGGAGATGAAATTAGAGAAAAGATGGGTGAAAGAGATTTTTATTATACTATTGACTACGAAAAGAAATCTGGAGAAGTGTTTCCAGGCGAAACTAACGTATTTTATTTAAGAGGTAATGAAAATGAAATAACTGGTTTTATCGGGATAATTAGAGATGTTACCGAACAGCATACGTCGAAAGAAAAATTGCAAGAAAGCGAAGAGAAATACCGAAGGTTGTTCGAGAGCTCTCAAGACGGTATTTTGATAGTCGATGCTGAAACAGGCGTAATAAAAGACTCTAATCCGTACCTGCAAGAGATTCTAGGTTATTCAAAAGAAGAATTATTCGGAAAAAAACTTTGGAAATTAAGTACATTCAAAAATATAATAGAAAACGAAAAGAAATTCAAGAAATTAGTTGAAAAAGGGTACATACGCTATGAGGATATTACAATTAAGACAAAAGATGGACAAGAAGTACCGATAGAATTCGTCAGCAACTCTTACCAAGCTGGTGGGAAGAAAGTCGTCCAATGTAATATAAGAAAAATAATAGAAAGAACAAAAATTAAGGAAAAATTAGAAAATAAGCATCGACAATTAAGGACTCTTATTGATAATGTACCAGGTATGGCTTATCGGTGCTTGAACAATGAGAACTGGACCATGAAATTTCTTAGCGATGGCTGTGAAGAACTGACTGGTTATAAGCCAAAAGATCTGATCGACGATAATAAACTGGCTTTTAGTGATCTGATAAAACCTGAAGATAAAAAATCCATCAAGAATCAAGTCCAGGAAGCATTAAAAAAAGCCGAACCTTTTCAATTAAATTATCAGATCAAAACTGCTGAAGGAGAAACAAAATGGGTCTGGGCTAGAGGTAGAGGAATTTACGATGAAGATGGAGATGTACAATTCCTTGAAGGTTTTATCCAGGATATAACTGAAAGAAAAGAAAACCAACAAAAATTGAAACAGAAAGAGAGATATCTCGACCATACTCCTTCGTTTATCAACGTAATTGATGAAGAAGGTGAGATAAAATATCTTAGTTTTCCTCCTAATAAAATTGAAGGATTAGATCCATCTGATATTGTAGGATCTGAAGGATTCGAATTCATTCATCCCGACGATAGAGAAGAAGCTGAAAGGATCTTTTCAAAGTGCCTTGAAGACCCGGGAAAGGAATACAAAACAGAATTGAGGGGTGAAACGAAGGATGGCTGGACATGGTTGGAAGTAAGAGCTGTCAATTATCTAGATGATCCAAAAATAAACGGGATAATAGTAAATACTTTAGATATCAACCAAAAGAAGAGGATAGAGAAAAAACTTCGAGAGAGTAAAAATAGACTAGATCTAGCTCTCAAGGGAGCAGAGCTCGGTACATGGGATTGGAATGTGAAAACTGATCAGGTTCAATTTGACGAAAAATGGGCAGAAATGCTAGGATGCAGCCTCAACGAAATAGAAAAGAACCGAGATTGCTGGGAAAAACGGGTACATCCTGATGATTTACCAAGAGTTGATGATAAATTAGAAAAACATCTCCAGGGAGAAACAGAGTTATTTAAAGTAGAACACAGGATGAAAACTAAATCAGGAGATTGGATTTGGATAAAATCTGTAGGAAAAGTGATCGAAAAAGATGAAGACGGCAATCCAGTAAGAGCTGTAGGAATCCATGAAGATATAACTGAGCGAAAAAAAGCGGAACAAAAATTGAAAGAAAGTGAAGAAAAGTATCGGACCATGATTGAATCTGCAAACGATGCTATATTTATAAGGAAAGAAGATGGATTTGTCGACTGTAATGAAAAAGCGCCGGAATTGTTTGGATGTGATCGAAAGGATATCTTAAGTGCGGAGCCTTTTGAGTTCTCTCCAGAGAAACAGCCTGATGGAAAAGATTCCCGTGAAAAGGCGAGGGAAAAGATAGATAAAGCTCTGCAAGGTGAACCACAGGAATTTGAGTGGGTCCATACCAAGAAAAATGGTGAGCCATTCCATACTGTAGTCACTCTGAATGGGTATACTATCGATGATGAGAAATTTGTCATGGGAATAGTCAAGGATATCACCGAGCGAAAATTAGCGGAGGAAGAAATAAAGTATCGAGAAAATTTGGAGAGAATAATAACTGAAGTCTCGACCAGTCTGATGAATGTCCAAGTGGAAAAAATCGACGAAAGAATAGACCAGGCTTTGAAAAAGATCGGAGAGTTCGCCGGTGCTGATCGCAGCTATGTTTTCCAGTTTTCTGAAGATCTAGATAAAATGGATACGACACACGAGTGGTGAGCTGAAGGGGTAGAGCTACAGAAGCAAAACATGCAGAATATTTTAACTGATAATATGCCGTGGTTGATGGAGAAGGTTAAAAAGTTCAAAAATATCACGATCCCAAAAGTATCTGAACTTCCTCCTGAAGCCGAAGCGCTCCAAGAGATTTTGCAAAATCAGAATATCAAATCTTTGCTCGTACTCCCTATAGTTTCCGATAACCATCTCAATGGTCTTATCGGATTCGATTGGGTCAAAAAGAAGGAGGAATTGTCCGAGGAAGTTGTTGATCTGTTAAGGATAGCTGGAGAGACGATCCAAAGTGCGTTAGATCGTAAGGAAATTGAAAGACTATACCAGAGTCTCGTCGAATCTCAAAATGATCTTATTGTGAGAATTGATACAGATTTCAGGTTAACTTTTGTCAATGATGCTTATTGCGATCTTTTCAGGAAAAGTAAGGAAGAGCTTCTAGGTGATAAGTTCACTCCCATGATACATGAAGATGATTTAGAGGATACGCTTGAAGTGATGGAGAAACTCAAAAAACATCCTTACCACGCTACTATGGAACAGAGGGTAATGACCGATGATGGATTGCGTTGGATCCATTGGGAGTACACTGCGATCCTGAACGAGATGGATAAAATCGAGGAAATACAGGGTGTGGGAAGAGAAATCACCGAAAGGAAAAAAGCGGAAAAACGTATCGAACAGAACAAAAGAAAGACAGAAAGATTACATGAAGTTAGTGCAGAACTAGAGACCTGTCAATGTGAAGATGAGTTATTCAAATTAGCAAAGGGTGCAACGAAAGATATATTAGATTTCGATATATGCAGTTTTTCTAAAGTTGAAGATGATAAAATCATCGTGAAGGAAAGGACTTCAGGTCTGCCTGAAGATGATTATTTAGAAAGACCGGTTGAGGAAGGTGGAATCGATACGAAGACTTACTTAGATCAAGAATCATTTCTAATAAAGAATATAAACAAAAACGAAGAAGCCAAGCCGGTTAAAAGTAAATACAAATCAGCATTGAGTATTCCTATAGGCAAATATGGAATATTCCAAGCAGTAGATACGGAGGTTGACCATTTTGATGAAGAAGACCTTAAGATGGCGGAGCTACTCATCAGCCATGTTACCGAAGCCTTGAAGAGATTAGAAACAGAGAAAAGAGAAGAATTCCTCTATTCTTTACTCAGACACGATGTCGCGAATAAGAACCGAGTGATAAAGGGATATTTAGAAATGATAAATGACTACGATCTACCTGATGAAGTAAAAGAGTTAATGGATAATGCGGAGCGAACCGCTGAAGCTAATAATGAGCTGATTGAAAAAGTGAGAAAACTTCGGAAAATCAAGGAAGAAGATGAAATAAGTAAAGTGGACTTAAGCCCTATGATGGACAAAGTATTGTCAAATTGCAAAAATCAGCTACGGGAAGAAGATATCACCATAGATGGGGGTGAATTTGAAGAGAAAGTAAAAGGAGGTCCATTATTGGAAGAACTTTTCTCAAATCTGATAGAGAACTCTATACAACATTCGGATTGTGATGAGATCCAAATCAGTTGTCAATATAAAGAAGATGAGTATATAGTGAGCGTTGAAGACGACGGCACAGGTATTTCTGATGAAGTAAAAGAGGATTTGTTTAAGAAGGGGTTTAAAGGTCAAGAAAGTGGAGGAACCGGGTTAGGGTTATACATGGTTAAAGAAATAGCCAAGACTTATTGTGGGAGTGTGGATGTAAGAGATTCCGATCTAGGCGGTGTTAAATTTGAGATCCATCTTAAGAAGGCTCAATGAGATAAGCTAGGTAAAACCATTACCAGATAATTCTCTTTTTTACCTGATCTATAATCCTCTTCATTATTGAAAATCATCTTGTCTTAAGGAAAAAATTATATAGCTAATTTACCTCCTCAAAAACTGGCAATGTTTTTCTGTTTCCAGCCGGTCAAGCCAGGAAACAGCCGAAAGGTGTCGACATGTTCAACAAGTTGCATCACTGGCTTGAAAGAAGCAGATCGATCTGGATAGCGATATTCGGTATACTGTTTGTTCTTTCAATAGATTTTTGGAATTGGGAAATGAGCGGTATTCTATTCGATTTCCTACCAGTATGGATCTTGAGATTGATAATTTTACAGATGATATTGGCAGTCGCTTTTTATGTCTTTTCAAAAACGTATTGGGGGAATGAACGATGATCGGGACCACCGGAATAGTGCTTACGGTGATAACAGTCTATCTCTTGATAACTCTACTTCTTGGGGTCTACGGCTACAAGATATCTAAAAAATCGGTTTCCGATTATTTTCTAGCTGATAGGAAGATCGGGACTTTTGTGATGTTCTTCACCTTAGCCTCTACAAACTTTAGCGCGTTCACTTTCCTGGGATTTTCCGGAAGTGCTTACCAGATGGGATACTCCTTTTATGGGGTTATGGCTTTCGGTACTTCCTTCATGGCCCTTTCCTTCTATATCATAGGTAGAAAGGTCAGGAAATTAGGAGTTGAAAACGACTATGTTTCACCGCCTGAACTGATAGGAAAAGAGACGAACAGTACATCTCTTAGACTGCTCTTCATGGCAGTGATGGTCGTCTTCACACTGCCTTATCTAGCTGTCCAACCGATGAGTGCCGGTTATGTGCTCAGTGCTTTAACAAATGGAACGGTACCGTACTTTTGGGGCGCAGCCTTCCTTACAGCGTTCATAATAATTTATGTCTTCTTAGGTGGGATGAGAACCATAGCTTGGACCGACGTCCTTCAGGGTCTTATGATAATATCATTCCTTTTGATCGCGGTCGTAGTGATAGCCTCCAGCCTTGGTGGGATCGGAGAGGCGCACTCGCAGGCAAGGGCTGTCGATTCGAATCTATTCGTTAGAGAGGGAGCGATAACAGTTCAAACATGGCTGAGCTTCACCATCTTATGGTCGCTTTGTGATCCCATGTTTCCCCAGTTATTCCAGCGTTTCTTCATACCGAAAAGCGATAAGCAGCTGAAAAGAGCGTCTATCTTTTATCCTATCGTGATCTCGTTACTATTCCTCTTGCCTGTCATGATAGGTGTCATGGGAAGAGGAGCTATGCCCGGTCTAACAGCTCAAGAGGCGGATAGTATACTCCCGATGATGCTGGATAAGTACTCTCCTGCTTGGCTCTCCGCGTTGATAATGAGTGGCGGTATCGCGGCTTTTATGTCAACAGCGGACAGTCAGCTATTGACTTTGAGTTCCATGTTCACCAGAGACGTGTTCCATAGATTCATACCCCATAAAACCAAGAAAGCCGATTACTCAATGGGGCATGTTATGGTCGTCGTGTTAGCGCTGATAGGATTAGCACTAGCTTACGAACCTCCCGCTTCTATATTCACTATCGTGACATGGGCTTTCACTGGTCTAGCGATACTGTATCCAGTAACTTTGTCGGTACTATATTTCGATGTGGATCCAAGAGCTTGTGTTGCTTCCATAATCGCTGGTCTGATCATGTTGACCTCATATCATTACGCACTTCTCCCAACATTCGGTTTCCTTCCAGCGATGCCTATTGTCGGGGTTTCCTCTTTAGTGCTGATCATTTCAAACTTTGTTTTGAAAAAAATCGGTTCCGCTTAAAATGAAAGTCGAGTAGTGAAATAGCACTAAATTAAACAGCGATATCCTTCGTAAATATTTTTATAGCTCGATTAGCCTCCCTTTTCAACTTGTAATGAGGTATCATCATGAAATTTAGCTCTACCGATGAAAAGATAGAAGCGCTTAGAGATCTGATGGAAAAACACGACCTGTCCGCCTACCTTATACCGACTTCTGATCCACATAACAGTGAATATGTCCCCGAACGGTTCAAAACAAGAAAATGGTTATCTGGATTTACAGGTTCCGCGGGAACAGTCGTTGTAACTAAAGAGGAATCAGGATTATGGACCGATGGCAGGTATTATATCCAAGCTGAGAAAGAGTTAGAAGGATCTGAAATCAAGTTGTTCAAGATGGGAAAAGAGGACGTCCCATCATATAAAGAATGGTTAGCCGACAATATAGTGGAAGATGAAAAGATAGGTTTCAACGGGAAATTGTTAACAATCGATGCGGTAAGAGACCTAGAAGATGATCTTGATGAAAATGTTGAACTAGTCACGAATCTCGATCTTATAGACGAGCTATGGAAAAATAGGCCCGAGATACCAGAGAACGATATTTTCACCCACAAAGTAGAATTCGCCGGTAAAGACAGAAACGAGAAGATCGAAGATATTAGAGAAGAGATGGGAGAAATAGGCGGCGATGTGTTCATTATCACGAAACTTGATGAAGTCGCCTGGACGTTCAACATAAGAGGGGATGATATAGAATACAATCCGGTAGCTGTATCTTACGGTCTTATATCCGATGAAGAAGCACATCTTTTCATAGATAGCGAAAAAGTACCGGAAAACATCAAGAAAGAACTAGAGAATGATGATATACTTTTACACGATTATGAAAAAATCGAAGATTTCGTCGAGGGTCTCGATGAAGAACAGAAAATTATAATAGATCATAAAAACACGAACAAATGGCTCTTCGATTCGATCCCAGAAAATTGTAATAAGTTAGAGGAAAATCCAAGCATCACTCAAAATTTAAAAGCTATCAAAAACGAAACCGAAATAGAGAACTATAAGGAATGTCAAATAAAGGATGGCGTAGCGATGGTGAGGTTCCTCTATTGGCTCGAAAATAACGTTAGCAGCGGTGAGATAACGGAGATAACTACGGAGAAAAAGGTGGAAGAATTTCGTTTACAGCAGGATAACTTTGTTGGTCCGAGTTTCGATCCCATCGCGGCATACAAAGAACATGCTGCGATGATGCATTATTCAGCCGATGAAGAATCAGATTATGAATTAGAAAATGAAAGTTTCTATCTTCTAGACTCCGGGGGACACTATTTCGACGGAACTACCGATATAACTAGAACGGTCTCCCTTGGCGAATTATCGAAAAGGCAAAAGAAAGACTTCACGTTAGTACTGAAAGGTCACATCAACCTCGCAACAACCAGATTCCTGAAAGGGTCTCGAGGAGCGAATCTAGACGTTCTTGCTAGAAAACCGATATGGGATAATCGCATAGACTACAAATCCGGAACCGGACACGGTATTGGATACTTTTTGAACGTACATGAGGGCCCCCAAAATATCTCCAATAATGTACACGATGTCAAACTAAAAGAAGGTATGATCGTGAGCAATGAGCCCGGTATCTATAGAAAAGATCAGTGGGGTATAAGAACCGAAAATACCTTACTGATAGTCGAAGACGATAACACCGAGTTCGGAGAATTCCTAAAATTTGAGACGATCTCTTTATGTCCAATAGATCTGGATGCAGTAGATGTCTCAATGCTTACCAAAGAGGAAAAAGAGTGGTTGAACGAATATCATGAAGAAGTTTACCAAAAACTATCACCGCATCTAGTCGAAGAAAAGAAAGAGTGGCTGAAAAAGAAAACAAGAGAGATCTGAAAAATTATTTAAAAAAATTTTTATCTTTTTTTGTATGACTGTAGATAAGCACCAAGATGAGGCTGATTAATAAGGCGATCACTGTAAAACCTGGAGTATCCTCTCCATCCCCTTGGTCTTCCGATTCTTCTACTGTAATCTTAACCGTATCCGTGTCCGTGTTACCCGCTTCGTCGGTTACTGTCAATTCGATCGTATAACTTCCAGATTCATCATAAGTGTGTTGGATCTGTTCACCTGACTTGCTTTCGCCGTTCTCTATCTTCCACTCGTAACTAGCGATTCCCTCGTTATCGGATGAATTCGATGCATCTAGAGTGAACTGGTCTCCTTCATCTATTTCCTTATCAAGACCTGCGTCGGCTTCAGGAGGTTGAGTGTCTTCGTTCGGATCAAATACCTCAATTATCATATCGTCCTCATCAGTATTACCCGCTTCGTCGGTTACTGTGAGAGTTACATAGTAATTACCGGTTTTCGAGTAGCTGTAGTTTACCTTCACTCCTTGATACTTCTCATCCTCTATCATCCAGGTGTAATCCACTATGCCTATGTTGTCCAATGACTCTGAGGCGTCTAATGTAAAACTTTTACCCACTTCTACAACAATATCATTTCCAGCCTCCGCCATTGGTGGGGTCGTATCTTCGTTTTTCCCTTCTACTTCAATGACAATTCTATCCTTATCTGAATTACCGGCTTCATCCATCACCATCAATTCGACAGTATAGTTTCCAGCTTCAGTATAAGTGTGATTGATTTTTTTTCCATTTTTTGTGCTCCCATCACCTAAAGTCCACTCGTAAATAGCAATCTCAACATTATCTGAGGAGTTCGAGCCGTCTAAAGTTATCTTCTCATCAACATCGGCAGTCATAGACTCTCCAGCATCGGCAATCGGTGAAGTAATATCAAATACTTTGACGTTGATTTCGTCCGTATCGGAATTTCCAGCTTCATCCTTTACGGTTAATTCGACTGTATAATTTCCGGGCTCATCGAACGTGTATTCTACAATTTTACTCCGATATTTACTTCCTTGAATGGTCCATTTATAATCTACAATCCCTTTATTATCTGAAGAAGCTGATCCGTTAAAAGTTACTTGCTCATCTTCATCTACTGTCCTGTCCATACCGGCATCGGCTTCCGGTGCAGTTACATCCAATACGGTTACATTCACAATATCCTTGTCAAAATTGCCCGCCTTATCTGTGACTTTTAACTTCACACTGTAAGTCTCGGGGTGATCGAAAGTTAATTCTAAAGTTTCACCATGATATTCTTTTCCTTCAACACTCCAAGTGTAATTGGCTATGCCCACATTGTCAGTAGAATCCGAGCCATCGAATGTTACTACAGTATCTTCTTCCACTGTTTTATCTTCTCCAGCATCGGCTGTCGGGGCGGTCACGTCCTCTACGGTAATCTTTGCTGTATCTATTGCGTAGTTCCCTGCATCATCTGAAACGTTCAGCTCTACCATATATTCACCAGGGTGAGCAAAAGTATGATCTACTGTTATCCCATAATACTTTGTTCCCTCGATTTTCCACGTATAATTCACTATACCTACATTGTCGGATGAATTTGATCCATCGAACGACACTACTGTATCTTCATCTACTGTCTTATCTTCTCCCGCATCGGCTGTTGGACCAGTTACATCATTTACGGTCACATTGGCAATATCAGTATCATAGTTTCCTGCATCATCAGTTACATTGAGTTTTACAATATAATATCCTGGTTGAACAAAAGTATGATCTACTGTTTGACTATAATACTCTGAACTTTCTATCGTCCAGGTGTAGTTCACTATACCCACATTGTCGGATGAATTTGATCCGTCGAACGACACTACTGTATCTTCATCTACTGTCTTATCTTCTCCCGCATCGGCTG
>CAZPCW010000034.1:0-11353 GCA_964585175.1 uncultured Thermoplasmata archaeon | reverse complement strand
TTGGACCAGTTACGTCATTTACGGTCACATTGGCAATGTCAGTATCATAGTTCCCTACAGCATCCGTTACGTTCAATTCGATCGTGTATTCTCCCGGTTGATCAAATGTGTAGGTTATTTCTTCACCATAATATTCTGTTCCCTCGATCATCCAAGTGTAATTGGTGACATCTATATTGTCTGAAGATCCACTTCCGTTGAAAGTTACTGGGGTGTCCTCATCGACTGTCTTGTCGGGTCCCGCATCTGCATTCGGTGATGTTTTATCGTCTTCTACCGTTACATCAACCAGATCAGTATCGTAATTGCCAGCGGCATCAGTCACATTCAACGTGGCCGTATACGTTCCTGTGCTTGTAAAGGTGTAAGTAACGCTTTCTCCATAAAGTTCAGTTCCCTCTATGATCCAAGTATAGTTTGTAATACCGACATTATCCGAAGATCCGCTTCCGTCCAAAGTGATCGTTTGATTGAGCGGCACCGTTTTATTATCTCCCGCATCTGCAGAGGGATCTGTAATATCGTTAACTGTGATGTTCAAAGTATCTGTATCATTGTTTTCAGCATCGTCTTTAACGACCAATTCTACAAGATGATCTCCGGGCTGTTCAAATGTATAATCTATAATAGAACCATAAAACTTTGAGCCTTCTATGATCCAAGTATAATTTGTGACTTCAACGTTATCCGAAGATCCACTTCCGTTCAAAATCACTGTAGTGCCCTCATCTACAGTTCTATCCTCTCCAGCATCGGCGATCGGCGAAGTGATATCCAATACAGTCACGTTCACCGTATCTGTGTCATAATTGCCAGCTTCATCCGTAACGTTCAATGTAGATGTATAATTATCTGGTTGATCAAACGTATAGTTTAAAGTTTCCTCATAATACTCTTTTCCTTCGATTTTCCAGGTATAGTTTACTATCCCAATATTATCTGAGGAGCCACTCCCATCAAATTCGACTGCGGTGTCCTCATCTACGGTTTTATCTGGCCCCGCGTCGGCGGTCGGAGGAATATTATCGGCAAATCGGATATCATCGATCCAAGCGGAATCTTGATTTGCACTATTTGAAGAATCTTTTTCGTAGGACCATTTGATCGTATGACTACCCGAAGTAAGTTGGTGGTTTATCATACTCCAATCTTTATCACCACTTATTTTATCAACAACGGAACCGTCAACGTAAAACTTGAGATAATCTGAACTTTTCTCTGAACTAACTTTCCAGTCAAATGTTATTTTCTCTTCATCATTTAACGTAAAAGAAAAACTCGTTGACTGTCCATCTGCAACATCTCCGCTCTGTAGTGAATCGTTATCCTTCACATGATGATGATCGACACCCGTCCAGCTGGCTAAAGTATCGTCTTGATAAGTATATCTTCCGTTATCTAGCGCCTCCGCTTTGGTTATCTCCGGATAATATGGTAAAGTATTGGTGGGTTGGGCGGAAACATTTACAGGAACATCCGGCGACTGAGAGGACACCTGGGTCGGTTTTCCAACAGAGTAGTTGTTATCATAATTCTCTATCCTGAAAGATGAAATCTCACCAGGATTACTGCCCGAACCTATGTCTAAATAAAAATCTTCATTTCCATTGTCATATTCATCGCCAAATTTTGTGATATCTAAAGCCATGAAAGTAGGATAATCGTGATTTGAATCAGATTCAGAATAAGGCGACTTCTTTTCTAAAGGCGAAGACGGCGTACCGACACCCATTGTGATACCCGTATCTCTCGACGGATTTTCGTTAAAGTGCCAAACGGACAACATCTCGGGTTGGTAATTAGTCTCATCCTCGATATAAGTCAAACCTAGGTATTGGTTGTCTCTTATTTTTCTGAAAGCATCATAAGTTAACCAATAATATCCATCATCCTGCCAAGTGTCACCCCAAGAGTTAGCCACGTGGAAAGCTCCAGTTTCTCCGTCATCGGATACACTGTCGTTGTAACCCACTATAGTCTGGGCATGATTTATTGAACCACTAGCAGTGTATTCCTGAGATGAAATCACATCGTTTCCATCCTCGAATCCGTTAGAATATTCATCAGCATCGATTGCGAATGTTACCGGCGTATCTCCATCGATCAGATTCTTCGCATCACTTACTTCAGCGTTTGAATCATAGATGGAATATACCTCGTTTGCTTTGTGAAGAGGGGCCTCTCGAAATGCCGAACTGTCACCCCATGAGGTATGATCTGAATCGTCATAGGGCATCGTTTCCATGGTCGCGGTTCCCCAGTCTCTGATGACTTTACCTACATCATCCATAAAGGAACCTCCATCATTACCTCCGTTGACTTTGTTGTATGTCCACGCTGGGCTAATCAATTGACTGTTATTTCCCGTTGAAGCCTCGTCCCATCCGTTATCTTTAGCTTCTAGGTAACCATATGCATAATAACCCATTGCCCATGCCGCACAAGATCCCTGAGATCCTTGACTTCTGATTTCCGGAAAGTAAGGGGAATCAGATATATCCGCCGAACTTTTTAATTCCGATGATTTCAAGTCTGTACTTTGGACATCTTCTACAACCTTTCTACTGCCGACCATATCCTCATACATCTCCGAAGTCGGAGGAGCCAACCCGGTGCCGTGACCATCTATAATTTCATTATGATTTTCATTTTGTTTTCTGACTCCAAGCTTTTCTTTGAGTTTTTCTGCTTCACTCTCAGTCATTTTGTGATATTCATATTGCAAATCATCTTCTTTGATTATTTTAGTTTCCTTTCGGTCTACACTTTCTTTTTGTAATTCACTCTCCAAGGCATCGGAATGGAATTGGTCTTCAGTGTTTCCGTTAACTATCGTTAAAAAACCACTCGCCAACAAAACTGTGCATATAATCAAGGTCAGCAAACGATCATATTTCATTATAATCTTAATTACGAACCAGTTCAATTATAGTATTTATAGTTAAGTATTGTATATCATTTTGTAAGCTTATGAATAAAAGTCATTCGTATTACATAACATTAATAACAGCAAACCTATTTTTGAAACAGATGGATAAAGAAAAAGAAGATAGATTCTGGGAGATAGACTTCCTTCGAGGGATTGCTATCCTGATGATGATCTCTTACCATGCGATATTCAACTTATATTACTTCGGCGATTACGGAATCGATATCGACCAATTAGGATGGAGGATCTGGGGAAGAAGTACAGCTATCATATTCATCTCACTGGTAGGTATATCTTTAACGCTTAGTTATTCCAAAGCGATAAAGAAAAAAAGTGGAAAGGAATTACATTCAAAATACCTTCTCCGGGGCGCTAAAATATTCTCCTGGGGAGCAGTAATATCTGTCATGACATACGTTTTTATTGAAGATAGCTTCATAGTCTTCGGAATACTTCATTTCATCGGAACCGCTATAATCATAGCTTATCCTCTAGTGCGATATAGATATATCCCACTCATTCTGGGTATTTTAAGTATGATCACCGGCTTATATATCTATAATATGTATGTTACCTTCGATTGGCTTCTCTGGATTGGACTTCGATCGAGGAGTTTTACTACGGTAGACTATTTTCCTATTTTACCCTGGATAGGAGTCCTGCTTTTAGGAATATTCTTAGGAAATACACTATATCCTGACGGAAAAAGAAAGTTTGACTTCCCGGAACTTTCTAGTTGGCCTATAGTAGAAAAATTATGCTTTCTCGGAAGAAACTCACTAATAATCTATCTTTTACACCAGCCTATCCTCATCATCTTGCTTTACATGCTTGGGATAATAAAGATACCCTTTTTATGAAAAAATTGACTAGCAATCAGTAATGGAAAGGTCTTTATTGATGGATAAATATACATTATTAATCAGTAACAAAAAGAGAGGTGAATGATATATACGAGATATATCTAGGCTGTTGTCTATTACTGATTATTGTTTTCTTAGCTACTGGAGGGGTTTTATTATATTTTAAAAGGTCACAAAAGAAAGGAAAAACAGACTCATCTAACGATTCCTTTTCTTCGAAAACCACGCCTGAAAGGAATGGCGAAGATAAAAAAATAAAAACAAAAGATTTTGATGATGATAAGTATTCCTCAAAAAGTTCGTCTCAAAAGAGTAAAAAATTCTTCTCTCTAAAGGACATTTTCAACCGTAAAAAGAAATGCGATGAATGCGGGACAGAACTGGAATATAAAGATGACTTTGAGAGCTACTATTGTCCGAACTGTCACTCTTATAAATAATCGCAGGTCAGGTTTTGATCGTTTTTTCTTTCCACCTTCCAGTCAGGAAATAAATATACGATAACCCGGCAATAATCAGATTGCTAGCGGCCATGCCGTACCATATACCTACCACTCCTAGACCAAGACCGAAATCGATTGTGTAGGTCCCTAGAGATATTGCTGATAAAGCCAGTACAGCGGAAACAAATATACGAAGGGCCCATATTCTGAAAATAGATAGCCCCATCGCTGGAACGGTATGGCCAGTTCCTCTAAAGGTCGAATCAAAGATCCTATAGATTCCAAAGAACGGGATAGTGAGAGCGAATATCAACAGATATCTCGAGCCTTCATCTATGACAGCGGGATCGGCGATGAAAGCATTGATTACTGATGTCCTAAAGAACACTAGGATCAGTGCCATCGTAAACATTATAGAAAAGCCTACCATGATTGCTTTTTTCACTATATTCTCAGCCCGCTTAGTCTGTTCGGCTCCAACATTCTGGCCGACCATAGTCATCGAAGCAGCAGCAAATCCCCAAGTCGCGAAAGTTATTACGTGGGTCACTCTTCTGCCTATTCCATAAGCGGCTACGGGTTTCTTTCCAAAAACCGCAACTATAGAGAACATGACAACGAATCCGATCGCACTTCCCGCCCTAGCTAGAGTTGCTGGTCCACCGATAGTAACTATCTGTTTTACCCATCTCAATTTTAATCCTAAATTTCGCAAGGATAACTTAATCTGAACTTTCTCATTGAAAAGGAGATACATCCCCACCAATGCAGATATGATCCTTGCCGTTGCCGTAGCTAAGGCCGCTCCTTTCACACCAAACCCGGGAATGGGACCTACTCCAAATATCAATATGGGATCCAATACTAAATTGAATCCTACCAATACAGCTCTGATCAACATCGGAGTAACCATATCCCCGATCCCTCTCAATAGAAAGCGGAACGATATGTAGGCAAAAACGAAAGGCATGCTCAAAAGAACGATCCTTAGGTAAGTGAGAGCTAAAGGAAATACGTCGGGAGGCGTCCCGACTAAAGTCAATATCCATGGGGCAACAATAAATCCGACCGCACCGGAGACTACCCCTATAATCATTATGAAAGTGAACACTTGACCGGCAGCTTCATTGGCCTCTTTATCTCCTCCGGCCCCCGTATGCTGAGATACTAAAGAAACTCCGGCGGTCGAAAATCCCATGCCGATAGCTAAGAAAGAAAATATAACAGGCCATGCAGCGGTAGGAGCTCCAACCTCCGCCGCTCCGAGTTTACCCAGCCAAAAAGTGTCGACTATGTTAAAAGCTGTGTGAAGAGCACTAGACACCATAACAGGTATAGCAAGGATCAAAAGCGTCCTGATTATGGAACCTTCTAGAATCTCCTCCCTCCTATCCTCCTTACTCTTTACGAATATATCCTTGATCCGATGGTAGGTTCTAGTGAGTCCTGATTTTGATCCGTCCATTTTACCGTTTTCATCTTCATGCAAACAACCCATTAAAAAAGCTTTTTGATTTTTTTCGAAGGAAACGGAAAAAGTCGAGCCCTGGGGTCGTTAGTAAATCTGATCAACCTGAGGCGGCTATGGCCCCATAAGCTATCGCTTTCTCCTCCGGAGAGCGTATCTTCTCTGTTAAGCTCAGGGCTTCTTTCCTCCTATCCATCTCAAGAAATCCCTCTACCACCTGTAACAGTGTAGAAGAACTTCTCAATTTTTTAGCCAAATCATGAGCCCTCAAAAAACATTTTTCCGAAATTTGAAGATCATCTCTTCTAAAATAGTGCAAACTCATATCCATAAGAGCGAGTGTTTTCATCTCATCGTTCTCTATTTTTTCCAGATATTCTTCGGCCTTTTCTTCGTTAGCACTTCCTATGAAAGCGCATACCAATTCTTTGAACACAATGTCTTTCTCGAAAGGCTCCTCTATCTCTTTGACTAGCTCCTCAGCTTCCCTAATATTCTCTCTTCGAGCGGATAAAGAGGCTATTTCCGCCTTAACCGAATCTCTCAACATCGAATTATCGATCATATCGGTCAGTTCTATCGCCTTTTCTAACGCCCCCTCAGAAGCCATGACAGGTATCACCCGGCTCAATGAAAAATTGCAGTACTCTGTTCCTAAAAGTCTATTTACCATCTCAAATGATCGGTTTACCTCATCTATCCTTATAAACGCCACTGCCAACGAACTCAAAATAGTTCCTTTTTCATCTTTTAAATCAGAAGACTTCAATATCTCTAAGACAGTGGAGCATATTTTTCTGGTCTGTCCAACATCCAGATGGGCCTTCACCTCCGCCAATCTTGCTAAAGGTTTTAATTCTTGCTTTTCCTCCGCTAGATTCAAGGCTGTAGGTAAAATATCATCGATCGCTTTATCCGCTATTTCGTCTGAGCCTACGTTCAATTGCTTTTCAGCTATCGATATGAAAACTTCCACCTTTCTTCCTTCACCTTCTACTTCTTCGGCAGAATCTATCGAATCTTCGATGAGATCTTCAGATTTGCTTTTATATCCATAATCATAATAAATAGAGGCGAGTTCAGCGAAGGTTCGTGCTTTTTCATCAATTGCTTTTACCCTCTCAGCCGACTGTCTAGCTTCCTCCCCAAATACTTCAGCTATTATAACAAGTTCATTGTCGAGAAATAAATCAGTTATCTCAGTTAAAACCAAAGCCTTACTTCTCATCGATGGTAGAGAATCTAAAGAGTTCCGAATCCTTTCTATATCTTCAGTGATTTTAGTCCTCTTCTCTTTCCTTAACCTTTCAACCAAATTCTGCAAACTAGCTGATATTTCTTTTTGTTCCATCATTTGATACTCAACTATAGATATCTGTAAAGTTGTTTTTGAGGTTTTCCGATAGCGTGATATCAAATGGTTAAATTTATTAATTCAACCATTTTTCTCTAATCCATGTCAGCATTCGAAGACCTCTTGGAAATTTCGAGCAAGTTGAGAAACATCCGAAGGGCCATGTCCTTGCTGGCCTGGGACGAAAGAACATATATGCCCGAAGGGGCGGTGAAAGGACGCTCCGAAACTAAGGCAGAATTATCTCAGATCCATCACCAAAAGTTGACGTCCAAAAAAACGAAAAAAGTCATCGAGAAACTGAATAAAGAGTCCGCTCAGGCCGAGATGGATGATGTTCAAAAAGCAGCGGTCAGAGAGATGACGAGAGATTTCGAAAGAAGATACAAAGTACCGGACGAGCTCATCAAAGAGATGTCTAAAGTAACGACCAAAGCACAATCCGCTTGGGAAAAAGCTAGAGAAACATCAGATTTTGAAAAATTTCTCCCCCATCTGGAAAAACAGATTGAACTGAAAAAAGAAGTAGCGGAATATATTGGTTACGAAAATGAACCTTACGATGCCCATATCGAAGAATTTGAACCAGGATTTACCGCTGAAAAGATCGAAGGGATTTTTGAGCCCATGAAAAAAGATCTCAGCCCTATGGCCAGCGAGATATTTTCCAAAGATCTCCAGCCAGGTGAAGATGTTTTTGAAGGAAAGAAATTCGAAGTGGAAAAACAGAAAAAAATAGGCAGAGAGATAGCGGAGGAATTCAGATATGATTTCGAGCATGGAAGATTGGATGAAGCTGTACATCCGTTTACCATAGGCATGGACGATGACGTCAGAATAACGAACAGATATGATGAGGAAAACCTCAACTCGCTTTTCAGTCTGATGCACGAAACCGGGCATGCGCTTTACGAACAGGGTCTTCCGTCCGAATGGTACGGTCATCCTTTAGGACGTAGGATATCCAGCGGATATCATGAATCGCAGTCCAGGTTGTGGGAGAATTTCGTAGGCAGGAGTAAAGAATTTTTGGATTACTTATTTCCTAAACTCCAGGAGGAATTCCCACAGCTTAAAGAAAATTCGAAAGATGGTTTTTATGAAAGGGTAAACAGAGTCGAACCGACCTTCATACGAGTAGATGCGGACGAGGTGACTTATAATCTCCATATCGCTTTACGTTTTGACTTGGAACTAGGACTGTTTAGAGACGAGATCGAGCCCAAAGAGACCAAAACCGTATGGGAAAACAAGATGGAAGAATATCTAGATATAGTGCCTGAAGATCCAGCTGATGGTGTTTTACAGGACATACACTGGTCTAGTGGTCAGTTCGGCTACTTCCCGAGTTATGCACTAGGAAATCTTTTTGCGGCGCAGATATTCGATACTGCTCTAGAAGAGATAGATGGAATGAAGAACAAGATTTCCCAGGGAGAATTCCAACCATTGAGAGAATGGCTTGAAGAAAATATACATCAACATGGCAGGATGTACAAATCGGAAGAGATGACAAAAAGAGTGACTGGTGAAAAACTTAACGAAGAATATCATATAGAGCACCTAGAAGATAAATACGGAGAAATATACGGACTTTAAATCAGCTTACAGACTTGATCATTCGGGAGAAATCTTCCTTCTGCTCAGTTCGTCGGCTCTCCCGTTTTTATCTCTTTTCACCCACTCAAAAGATATATTCATTTTATTGGCGACTTTTGAAGCTCTCTTCCAGAGATGAAACAATCCGCTTCCCTTGACACTAGAATCACCCATCATCTGGTTTATCACCAGTTTAGAATCCCCCTTACATATAACGGATTCATTCGGATAATTCTTTTTGATATATTTTAGTCCTATTATCAGGGCCAAGTATTCTGTTTTATTGTTAGTCATACCGTCCATGTTCTGTAAGCTGCCGACCAATTCGTCTATTATCCTTCCGTTTCTCTTTATCACTACGCCGTATCCTCCAGGGCCGCCTGGATTATTTCTACAGGAACCATCGAACTCCATTATTAGCATGGTCTTAGCTTCAATTTTAACTATACAAAAACAGATATTAGGTATTTTTGTGAATTACTCTTGTTTGTGCGAAACGTATAACGATTAAGTAATAATGAATGGTAAAATATATCAATTATAAGAGATATGTTCTTTTGCTAAATAAAATCGTGATAAAATGAAAGGAACTGTAAAGTTTTTCGACGAGCAGAAGAATTTTGGGTTTATAGAACCTGACGAAGGAGACGAAGATTGCTTCGTACATCGGAGCGAAATAGAAGGAATGACCCTTAATGAGGGCGATAGAGTAGAATTCGAAAGAGAACAGGGTGAAAAAGGACCTCAAGCTGTTAACGTAAAAACGATAGACTGATCTGCACGCTTTCTCTTCGACAAACTATCATTAGGGTTTAGGACACCCCTATTTCCCTACTTATCATCTATGAATATTAGCCTGGACGATGGTAGTTCTACTGAGAGGTAAATCTCTTCAATACGATTCTAGATGAAACTATTATGGCTTCAAGTCCCATCGTTTATTCTTGGTCAGTCGCTATTATGTCATTCTTTTCCTTATAGGCGGAAACAATCATCATCGAATTCTCGTCTCTAATACCATCTATCTGGTCTATTTCCTCGGTGAGAAAAGTCTTCATGTGATTGTAGTCCTCAAATCTAGCTTTTACAATCAAATCTACTTCGCCAGTCAGTAAAAACACATCTTCCACATTATCAAAGCTAGACAGTTTTTCGGCGATCTGATCACTTTTTTCAACCTCTACGTCCATCGAGATTAACGAACTTACTCCTTCTCCTTTGCTATATTTAGATAGAACCTTTTCATGGTCTCCTTTTTCATCCATCTCAAGATTTATAAGGTTGAAAAGTTATAAAAAGATTTTCTTGAACTAAATATATTATCATGTGTTTACTTTCTCTAATCTTCTAAATAAAAATAATTTTTACTATAGTTTTCTTTAGGAGTTTATCCTGAAAATCAAATCTAGAACGAATCCCGATTTTATAGATTTTTTTCTCACTACACTCTTTCCAATCGATCAAGCTATATTTTATACTATTCATACTATAATATATTCCAATCCCACTCAACAATATTCTCAGTATCCCCGGCCCTTAAAACTATCGGATACCCTATAATCAAAAAACTAAACATCAATCCCAAACTGACACTCGGTATTATAGAAATCGCTATACCATATCCAATCCCAAGAAATCTAAATAGAATTCCGCTGAAAGTAATAATCATAAGGCCTACTTCAACACCTATCATCCCAAATATCCATCAAAAATAAAACGATCAAAAGTATATAAACAAGTAAAATCGTCAATATCACCATTTTCAATATCTTGGTATACTCCATTTGAGAATCTCCTGAATATATCTTAAGGTTATGCCCTTTCCGATTATTCTAATATCAATATCTGGATTTTTCATCTTAAGATGCATTTATTAATAAAAAGTCTTCGAATCACCTTTTTTGTGAGGTCAGCACAAAAGTGTTTCACCAAGATTTAGATGAAAAGATTTAAGACCTCTTAGAGAACACTATCACATTATTCGACCTTTGATCACTTCTTTAACTAATGGAAGAAACCTCTCTCCAACATGTATAAATATTTGAAAATCCTTTCAATAAATATGCCGACTTCAAAAGAAGTAGTAATAGAAAGTATCGATGAGCTAGAATCGCTTTTATCAAGAGCTTTTTGGATCGAGGCGGAATTCGAAGGTGTGACACAGTGGGAAGCTTACACTTCGGTAGATGAAAAATACAAGGACACATTGTTCGAGTTGTCTCACGAATCTGAAGGACACAAAGGTAACTTGAAAAAATTGATTTCAAACCTTGAAGGTCTAGATATAGAAACGATCAAACAAAATTCTAAAGCCCGCGAAAATGTGAAGTTCGAAAAACACTCTCGGGACGAAGAAATCCTATATGAAGTACACGAGAACGATAAATTGGCTCTTGACCTTTACCAAAGGATACACTCGAATACCTCGCGAGAGTTTGTAGAAAGTATTTGGGAAGGAGATGATCCTGACGAATTCTATAAAATACTCTCTGAACTGATCCAAGAAGAGAAAGAACATATCGATGAATTGGGTAAGTACTCTAGAAAATTCGATCGTATAAGATGAATCTATTATCACTACATCTTAAAAAAACAACAAAACCAGCGTCAAATATATTAGCGATAAAAATCTTCAACTAAACGGTCAGCTTCTCCCACCTAAAGGAGGGAGCTTGCCAGTGAACTCCATTTCTGACC
>CAZPCW010000033.1:0-23175 GCA_964585175.1 uncultured Thermoplasmata archaeon | reverse complement strand
CCTATGTGATGTACATAGCCCACGGAGGTATAGACCTCATGGTAGGAAATACAAGATGATGTAAGTGGAAGTTCAGGGCCCGATGCTTCAGTAAGACAGACATGGAAACATCCATTCTCTCACGGCACACCTATTGAGCCTGAGGAACCTCCCTTAGAAGGATCTCATTGTGCTTCGACTATGATAACGGTTGAGTTACCTAGTGGGGATTTACCTGACGAAGCGACCCTTGAAATTTCTGCGAAAAATATAATTGGAACTACAGATGGATTTAGCGGTGATCCAGATCCGGAGATTCCTGACAGTTGGGAAACTGCTGATGGCGCCGAGGCCTCAGTTGATATAACCCTCAAGAACGCTAAACCGGAGGTGGACGAGAGTGATGTTCAGGTTGAAGATGATGAACCGGTTAAAACAAGTGAGTCATTAGATGATTATCTTGTTCACCCAACTATCAATATAGATTTAGACAATAAAGGGGACTGTACAGCCAAATATTGGGCAGAAATACACTATAAACCAACTGATGATTGGTCTTATGATTACGCAGGAACAACACTCATATCTAGGAGCGATGGTAAAATCAGCACCATAGGTATGGAGGTCAGCGATGGATTTGATGGTTATATAGATGTGAAAATCGATTTAGAAGCAAAAGAAGAATATGGATCATGGCAAAAAGAGATTGAGAAAGATCATTTGTTCGAGGCTAAGCAAGAGGACGATGATGGCGGAGGTGGTAGCGGCGGCGGAGGCTGCCCCTACGTCTCGCCGTACAACGGTACGAAATTCAAGCGTGATAACAATATCTTAATACAGTCAGAGTTCAAAGACGGGGAAGTCACGGATTACTACAAGCTGGATAACGATCTAGCTGAACAGAACGGGAACTATTCACTGAAGATAGAGGAGTTCGAGAATTCGGAGGATTACCTAGATCAGATGAAGTTGCATACTATCGATCACAAAGAAGGATACAATGTAGGAGTAACTCCCGACGGAGAGTACCTGACCTACAAGGACAGCGAGGCACCTGAAAGCGCTCAGACCGCCGGTGGCGATGACGTGCTCAACAAAGTGGATGAAAAGAACGACGGTAAACGTTTGGAGATGGAAGCCGGTTCCGAGATAACTCTGGACTACGGCGATAGATCCTTCTCGGGTTGGAAACATAACAAGCTGGTGCTAAGAAGTTCCGGATTTTCATCCTATACTGATGAAAGTGATGGTTTCAGTACGAATGCTGTCAAAACCTCGCTTTACGTGAAGCTGAGATCGGACAACAGCGACTGGTACAACGTGACCGTCACTCATCCGAGGAACAATCCGCACGACCACGTTATACCTCTTGAAGACACGATTCATGAGATGATGAAGGACGGACATACACTTGATGATATGGAAGTGAAGATAAGAAGCACTAAAAAGCACAATGTGGACTACGTCGGACTGGACGATTCTGCTCCGACGCCGGTAAAAGTGGAGGAAGCGGATCTGCTGGAAGTGATGAAAACTAATTTGAATGGAACAAAAATAGAAAAGACCAGTAGTCTAAAATACAATGATTCAGACGTTGTAAATCTCATCCCGGGTGAAGAGTGTACGGTGACTTTCGAGGCTCCGGATGAATTCCCGGGAAATGCATTCGAAGAAAGGGATTTCATCATAGAAACAAACGGCTGGTATACAGAATACCAGTAAAATCTTTCTATTTTTTTATTTTCTTTCTATTTATTCTCGATAGTTTTGATCAAATACCTTTTTTACGCTGAAGAGACATGATTATAGATCAGAACGAGTTTTATAAGAGTGTAGATGAATGTTCTATCTCTGTTCTTACTAGAGTCTACTCGGCATTGACAATTACTTTTTTAGTTCTAAGCCACTTAGAATTAGATCTTCACTTCTTCACTTTCTTACCCAATTTTTCTTCTACAGATTCGATCTTACCGGAGATCCTGTTCTCGGCGCCTTTCCTATCGTCGATCATGATCTTCGTCTCTATCCTGTCGGAATGCTTTCTCATCTCTTCGTGGCAATCACCGATGAGATCCATCGCTTCGCCCCAATCCCCTTCGACCACGGTCCCCATAGGAGTCAGACGGTAATCTATACCGCTTTCGTCCACGAGATCTATTATTTTTGAAACGTAATCGCTCAAACTCACACCTTTATCTAGAGGGACTACCGAAATAAATTATAATTTAATTATAATGATAAGCATAAACAAAAAAAAAAATAAAAAAAGCTCTGTTTGCAAGCAGAGGGTTAGAAAGATGCTGGAGAAAAATAAAATCCGTTTGATGGCCGTTCCTGTTGCAGTGTTATTGGTAATTGCTATGTTCTTAATGGTATATCAGCAAAATCCAACGGGAGAAAATAGGATCAACAAAGGTGAGGAAATAAATCATTTAGAAGCAAATACTGATTCTGCTAAGTCAGAGAAAAGCGGATCTACGGAATACACCGTTCATGAACCGATCCGTATAAAGGGCAATGAAGATTTCGCTGAAAAAGCAGAAGAGAACGGTTGGTCGGGAGATGGCTCGGAAGACGATCCGTACGTTATCGAGGGTTACGAGATAAAAGGAGGGGGCGATGGATATGGTATTTATATAGGTAATGTTACGGATTTTTTTGTGATCCGGAATTTATACGTGCACAATATAACTGGCTCTCAGACTAACGCCTCTAGGCGCCCCTCATATTTAGGCGACGGGTGGATAATTCTGTATAATTCGCAAAATGGGCAGATCGAACAGAATAAATTTAGAGGAGGGAGTTTTGGAGACAGAAGAATATTGAATTCTACTAGGAATATCCGACTTATTAGTTCAAAAGGAAATATGATAGTCAATAACAGTATTATGAATGGCTCGATAAGATTGAGCGGGGGCTCCTATAATATTATCAATCACAACTTAATACAAAACTAGAATATATCTGTAGGGTCTTGGAATGGTATTGCTCTTTTTGGACAAACCGAACTCAACTCCGTCAAACATAATACGATAAAGAATAAGAACTATGGTATCCACATATCCTACCACGTTGACCATGGTGAATCTGCACCAGAAGATAACAAAATCGAGAATAATACCTTTATCAATGTAGAAGAAGAAATTGCCAAAAGTGTTTCAACGGAGGAGGGGGGCAGTAACGGCAGTAATAATGATGAAGATAGTGATTCGTGGTTTCAGACGAGATCATTTTACTATTCAGTCATACTCCTGGGGATTTCGCTAGTTATTTTAGGAGTAGGCTGGAGAAGAGTAAAGTGAGTTAAAAAGGTAAAAAATCAACAGCCTAGTGGTCAACTGCTTACTAGCCTTCTCCCTCAAGCACAATAGCTTCCAAAGTTATAGTTATCATCAAAGGGTAAGTTTGCTTCTCTTGAGACGCGATGAGAAGAAAGTACCGCCAAGCAAAGATTTTTATAAATATCATATATAATCGATTTTCAGTTTCCGTCATGGATCGAAGACTGAAAAGATTGAAGGAAGATGAACAGGGGTTGGAAGGCCTCCCCCTCCAGCTCCTCATAATAGCCGTAGTTCTTTCTATCGGCCTTCCCATCGTTTACACCAGCATCAGACACTACGACACCCAGAGAGTACTGCATGAGATGGAGGACAAAGCTACATTTATAGGTGAAAAAGCGAAACAGCTCCAACTCCACGGCGAAGGTAATTCCGACGTGGTATCTTTCGAATTGAGAGGCGGGATATTTAGGAACGTGAAATATCTAGAGCTTGCCAACACGACCTTTAGAAGTCGATTGAGATGGGAGATAAGCGGAGGTCAGGGAGGAAGCCATCTTATTGAAAACGAAGTTCCTCTTGTGTCTGACAATGCCCCTTTAAGACTCGGCGAAGGCCAGCACGAGTTGATAATGGAGTGTAAATTCGGCGTACCCCAGGGCATGGACCAGGAGATATTATATATCGAAGTGTCCAGGACTTGAATCCTTTTCTACATACTTTCTAAAAACATTTTTAAAAGAACAGCTCTTTTTTAGCCCATGGAAGAAAAGATATTGAAGTTATTCAAGAACTGCGCGTCTAAAGTTTCTGGAGCGATAGAGAAAAAAGGATTACAGAAGGGGCGATATATGGGTGAAGGAGCCGACGGGACCCCTACTAAAGGAATAGACGAAGCCGCGGAAAGGGTCGCTATCGATTATCTAACCGAAAAAACGGACTATTCCATATTGAGCGAGGAGAAGGGAATCGTCGAAGGAGATGGTGAAGGATACGTGATAATAGATCCTATAGACGGAACGCGGAACGCGCTCCTCGATTTACCTTTTTACTGCATATCTTTAGCTTACACACCGAAAGCACTATCTGAGGTCGAAGTCGGATACGTGAAGAATCTAGCCACTGGAACTGAATATCACGCGATAAAAGGTGAAGGAAGTTTTAAAGACAACTCAAGATTGGATCCTACCTCCGACGGCAACAATATATATTCAGTTTATCTTGGGGATAAAGCACGCCCCGAGAGTTTCGAAGTAAGTAAAGAAGCTCGAAGAGTCAGAGTTCTAGGTTCGGCCGCACTCGAGATATGTATGGTCGCCGACGGCACCTTCGATCTTCACTATCACCGCACTCCAGAAGAAAAAGAAAGTTTGAGGATAACCGATATCGCCGCCGGAACTTTGATATTGAGAGAGGTCGGCGGGGAGGTCTACGATAAGAATCTAGACAAGCTGGAGATGAGACCAGATCCCAAAGAAAGGAAGGACATAATTTGCATATATGATGATGAGATTAAGGAGGAACTAACATGACCCTCAGTTTCGGTGTATATGGATTGGGCAAGGATGAGATAGTCGAGGAAGTAGCCACTTTTGGAGATTATTCCGTAGTTGATAATATTTATTATGAACACTCTATAGCCGATAAATTGGATATCGAAGGTTATTCGATCGACGAGATAGAGGATAAAGAGATCGATTTTATCATGAGCGTTGGAGGAGACGGAACGCTTCTGAGATTGATGCAGGAAGTGGAGATCCCCGCCCTGGGCGTCAATACCGGAACAGTCGGCTTTCTTACTAGTGTTGAAATCTCTAACGTCAAAGAAGCCCTCGAGAAAATAGATAGAGACGAGCACTTCATAGACGAAAGGATGAAACTAGATGTGATCTTGAACGGCGAAAAGAAGGGGGTGTGTACCAACGAGGCCGTCGTACACAGCGATAAGATCGCCAAGTTGAGGGAGATAGAGATCGATTACGGAGACACGTGCATAGACAAATTCCGTGGAGACGGCTTGATCATAGCGACTCCGACTGGCTCTACCTCTTACGCCATGAGTGTCGGCGGACCGATAATAAATCCTCAATTAGATGTTTTTGTTTCCGTACCTATAGCGTCATTTGATCTGGAAGCGAAACCACATGTTCTGCCCACCGAGAAACCAATAAAGATACACCTGACAGAAAGGGAGAAATCGTGTTTGCTGGTTCTCGACGGTCAGAAGGAATTCATCGTGGGTCAAGAAGACAGTATAAAGATAGTAAAGAGCGAAAGCAAGGCTAAGTTCATCCGAACGGAGGAAGATTTTTATAGAAGGGTCCAGAAGAAACTAGTGAGAAGATGAGCCTTTTAGGCAACAAGAAGATAACTGGGATAACTGAACGCGTCCTGACTATGGTCAGCGAAAGCGCCAAGGACGCGCATCCCGACGAATTTGCCGCGGGCATGAGGGAGATAGACGGCGTTATATCCGAACTGATAATGGTTCCTGGAACTACATCAGGTCCCGTCAGCGCGATTTTAAAATTGAACAACTTACCCATCGATTATTCTATCATCGGAGTAGTCCATACGCATCCCACACCCGGACATTCTCCTTCGGAAAACGATATAGAGATGTTCGGCAGATACGGAAGGGTACACATTATAATGTCATATCCTTATGATCTAGACTCGTGGCAGGCATACGATTCTACCGGTAAAAAAGTTGAGCTTGAAGTCATCGGCTGACCAGCGACTGATAAACCTTTTCGATATCTTTAGCGACTTGCTTCCAAGTGAATTTTTCTTTCACCCTTTTTCTACCGTTTCTGCCCATCTTTTCGGCCATATCCGGATTTTCTAAAAGAGTCCTTATCTTCCCGGCTAGATCTTTTGAGTTCATGGGCTCGGCCAAAAGTCCGTGCTTTCCTTCTACGATCACCTCTCTCACCCCGGGTATATCCGAAACGATGACTGGAACACAGGAAGACATGGCTTCTAATGCGACTATACCGAAAGCTTCGAGTCTCGAAACCGACGGGAGAACGAACACGTCGGTAGCGGCGTAATAATCGGGCAGATCTTCGTTAGGTACCCGGCCCGCGAATATTACCTTTTCCTCAACATTTTCCCTTCTTCTTATTATCTCTTCCAACTCCTCTCTAAATTCGCCGGTACCGACTAGAAGGAACTTCACATCATGATCTTTAAGATGTTTGGCGGCCTGAACGAAATATTCTAGCCCTTTGTGGTACACGATCCTACCGACATATGTTATCAGCTTTTCGTCGTCTAGACCCAGTTCATCTCTCACCCATCCCCCCTCGTTCGAGGGATGAAATCTTTCTGAATCTACAGCGTTAGGGATTATGTCCGCGTCGCGGTACCACACCGCTTTGGACGTGGCCCCATAGGAAGAACTAGTGGTGATTACCTTATCAGCTTTACTGACCGAGTATGTGCCTAGAGTCCTTTGATACAGATTCACCAAAAGCGGTCCGAATATATTGGGGATCTCCAGGTCACAGTGATAGGTGAGAACAAAGGGGACGTCCTTTTTCTCAGCACTTCTCACCCCGAAAAATGAACTCAGTGGAGGTGGTGAATGGCTGTGTAGGATGTCGTAATTTTCATCCAAGAGGATCTCTCTCATCTTCGGCGCTATCGGTGTAGAACAAAATGTCGTCAGAGGCTCAGCTCTTTTCACGGGAACGCCCTCGACCATGTCTTTCTCTTCGGTCCCCTCCAATTTAGTGGTGACTACGAGTACTTCGTGACCTATGTCTATCAACTGTTTAGAGAGTTCGAGGACGTGAGATTCAACACCGCCCAGATGCGGATAAAAGTACGGACTCAGCTGGACTATCTTCATTTTACTTTACACCCAGGCCCTATCTCTCCTTCCGCGACCACTCCTGGACCTATGAAACATTTTTGCCAAATTATCGTTCCGGGATCGATCATGCTGTTTATGCCGGTTTTGACCTCGTCACCCATGATAACGCCGAGTTTTCTCCTTCCGGAATCGATCCCCTCTTCTCTGTGTATGACATCAATGTTCTTTTCATCCAATCTCAGGTTGGCGACTTTAGTTCCCGAGCCGAAGTTGCAGTTCTTGCCTATAACGCTGTCTCCTACGTAGTTGTGATGCGGAACCTGTGTTCCTTCCATTATGATGCTGTTCTTCACTTCGACCGCGCTGCCAACTTTACAGCCTTTTCCAATGTAAGTGGCGGGTCTGATATAGCAATTCGGCCCTATACTCGCGTTTTCTCCGATGAACACGGGACCTTTTACATACGCACCTTCTCTAACCACCGCGCTTTTGGAGATGTAAACATTACCCTCTATATGGACGTTATCTTCGATTTTTCCTTCTATATTTTTACCGACATTTTCTTTCATCAATTCTTTGTTCACCGAGAGAAGTTCCCAGGGTCTGCTCAATTCGTACCATTCTCCTTTCGGTATTTCAAAGCCATAGAGTGTAGACTCGTCCATGATGATCTCTAGAGAATCCGTTATCTCGTATTCACCCCTATTGGATTTTTCCGTATCGTTAATAGCGTCAAATATTTCCGGAGTGAATCCGTAAAGACCGGCGTTGATGAGGTCGCTCTGAGGATCTTCCGGCTTTTCTACTATCTCCGTGACCATTTCACCATCAGTTTTCATCACGCCGTAGCTACTCGGATTATTGACTTTTGCCATGCCGATTGTGGAACCTTCCTTATTTGAAAAGAAATCTATGAAGTCGTGTAAAGTTTGCTTTGGAATGATTATATCGCCGTTCATGCAGATGAACTTCTCATTGATGAATTCGTTCGCGTGTGCTATCGCATCCGCGGTTCCTAACAATTCATCCTGTTTAGTATACCTGATTTTTGCTTTTGAGGAATTTATTTTATCTCTTATCTCCCGGGCTTTCCATCCGACCAAGATAATGATCTCGTCCACTTTGTCCTCGATATTGTCAACGAGATGCTGTAAGATTGGTTTGCCAGCGACGGGTAGCACAGGTTTTGGCGTATTTTCAGTTAGAGGTCTCATTCGCGTACCTTTTCCCGCTGCTAAGATGAAAGCTTTCATTCTATATCCTCCATAACTCTATCGATATTATCTTTTGCTTTTTCGATCATCTTATCCAGCTGTTCCTCTTCTTTACTTTCGACAGTTAGCCTTACCTTGGGCTCTGTGCCGGATGCTCTGATCAGCCCCCACCCATCCTGCTCTTCGAACCTTATACCGTCCACGAAGCTCAATCTATCATCTGAATATCTGTCCTTGTAAAGGGAAACCAGCTCATCCATAACTTTAGACTTCTTGTGAGTCTCTATCGATATCTTAGATCTTGGATAAGAAACGAGTTCGTTCACTTTTTCCACTATATCTATTTTTTCGTACATATCTACCAGGAAAGCCGCGGCGTAGATACCGTCGGGTCCGTAGCTTATTTTAGGGAAGATCCACGTACCAGAAGGTTCTCCTCCAAATTCTGCCCCTATATCTTTTACCATCTCTGAGACGAAGACGTCTCCGACTTTACAGCGGTTTACATTGTCTGCGACTTCCTCGATCAACATGGAAGAGTTCACTGGAACTACAACATCTGAAAATTCTTCAGCGAAGATAGCTAAAAGTTCATCACCTCCCAGATATCTTCCCGTGCTGTCGAACGCCACCATCCTGTCGGCGTCGCCGTCATGAGCTATACCCAGGTCGGCGTCTGACTTTTCGACCATCTTGGAGAGTTCTCCTAGATTCTCTTCTATCGGTTCAGAGGGATGAGCGGGAAAAGTACCGTCGGGCTGACAGTTCAATGTAACCACTTCACAGCCCATCTCTTTTAAAAGGTAAGGCGTTACAAGGCTTCCGGCACCGTTAGAGCAGTCCACGACCACTTTCAGATCATGATCGTCTCCGAAATCTCGTAAAATCCTATCTATATGTTCCTCAGTAGCTCCCTCATAAAGGCTCTCTTTTCCCACCGAGTCCCACGATGGAAGCGATTTCTTATCGTCTAATCTCTCTTCTATACGTCCTGTCTGTTCGGTGTTGAAGGAACTCCCGTCGGGATTCCAGAGCTTTATACCGTTGTACTCGGCCGTGTTGTGCGATGCCGTTATCATAACACCGCAGTCAAAGTTTTCTGCGGCCTGAGCTAACGTAGGCGTGGGAACCATACCCGCATCTTTCACGTCACTGCCGACCGAAGTCAGACCGGCGACAAGAGCGGAATGCAGCATATGCCCAGTGGGTCGCGGATCTCTTCCGACGATGACCTCGTCATTATCTCGACCGAGAGTCATCCCCAAATTACGGACGAGGTCCGGAGTAATCTTTTCGTTCACTATCCCGCGTATTCCTGAAGAACCAAATAACATCCTTGTCATCAACTCCTTCGACTGCCCATTATACTCGAAAATAATATAAAACCTTCGTTGAATAGAGTCTGTGAAGGAACAGTAATATTTAATTAAAAAGAAATATATCAAGGAGATAGAAATGGAAGAAGAAGAGCTTTCGATCATCCCCGACAAGGAGAGGGAAAAATGCGTAACAGGTATTGAGGCTTTAGATACCATATTGAACGGAGGCATACCTCGTGGCAATTCTGTTCTCGTTACTGGTAGTTGTGGAACGGGAAAAACGACTCTGAGTTTAGAGTATCTCGTCCATGGAGCTTTAGAAGATGAGAACTGCCTTTTCATCTCGGTCACCGAAGCTTCCGAGAAGATGCTTAACAACGTAGTGCCTTACGATTTTTTCGACGAAACCTTGATAGAAGAGGGAAAGCTCACTTTTGTTGATATCCCTGACATTTACGAAGAACTTGGAATTGTAGAAAAGAGCGAGTTCTCTTTCAAGGAGATAAACAAGATCATAGAAAAGATAGAGGAGCTGGTCGAAGAGAATGATATTAAAAGACTGGTTATAGACTCTGTCACCTCTATATGCTTTCAGCTCAAGACCGAAGAGAAGATCAGGGACTTCATGCTTAATCTGATGAAAACTTTATCTTCTCACGGCTGCACTTCTTTACTCGTATCTGAAATATCTCCCGAGGAGCCCAGGTACTCGCAATACGGCGTCGAAGAGGCGATAGCCGACGGTATCATCATGATGGGCAACTTGGAGAGGCAGGGCGACCTGTTGAGGACTTTACAGGTAGTGAAGATGAGAGGTACCGATCACTCCCGGGCAAAATACGTGCTCGACTTGACTTCCGTGGGAGTTCTATTGGTTCCACTCTTGAAGGGTGGAGGCATCAGTACTGGAGGTGCATCCAATGATTAGCGTGGAAGAATTACCGGAGAAGCTCGATAGTCTAGAGCCCGGTTCCGCCGTGGCCTTGAAGGTAGACGTCGATGCTTACTTCGACGTTATAACGGCTTTGACCGATGATTTTCCTAAAAATAGAGAGATGCAGGTCATCTATACCACTTCGACGATATCATCTTCGACCATAATCCAGGTGTTAGACGCCTTCGAGATAGACAAGAGCAAGATAAACTTCGTCGACGCGGTGTCATACATGACGATGGGCGCGGCGGAGCACAAAGAGGGAGTGACGTTCGTCGAGAGTCCGACGATGCTGGAGAACATAAGTCTGAAGATAGAGTACCTGCTGAAAAAGTATCCCACTGAGAACAACACGGTTGTGTTAGATTCGATCGATTCATTGGCCATCCACAACGACAATAGGATCTTGTCGGAGTTCTTACATATACTGATATCAAACCTGCGTTCCCACGACTGTTATACTTTCATCATGTCTGTCTCAGAGCAGGAATCCGAGGATATAGACAACATGCTGGCGATGGTCTGCGACGATTTCATCGAGATAGAAAGCTCTGAAGACGAGCACTGAGTTGAACTTTATTAGTTTTAACTGTTATCTTTTGACAAAATATTTATAGGGAGAGATAGGATTAGTGCTTGCAGGTTTTCCCTGCAGGAGGACTTAACCTATGAAAAATTTGAAGAGAAATGAAGAAGGTGTTTCGCCCGTTATCGCGACCATCTTGATGGTGGCTATAACGGTAGTGCTAGCAGCGACCCTCTACGTCATGGTTAGTGACATCGGCGGAGATAGTGATACTACTGAAGCTCTTGGAGGTAGCATGGACGATAAAAGTGACGGATGGCTGATAAACATAAACAAGGGAAGCGTTGACTGGGATGCAAATGACATCGAGTTGTACAATACGAGTTCAGGTGCATCTGAGACAGGTAGTGAAGGAGATGCTCCTGGTGTACACACAAATCTCACATTTACTTTTGACGGTGAAGCTATGTACATACACTTTAATGACAACAACGACAACGATCAATTAGACGGAGGAGATTCCTTTAGAATATACCTCTCAGGTGATGCATCCCCCTCAGATTACGCCAATTGGCAATTCAGAATATCCGGCACTAGTCTACAGATGGATCTCAATTGAATGCCATAGCCTTTGACGACCAAAAACACCTAGAAAACCCTTTCTTCCTATTTTGTTTTTAAAAGATAGGAATGTTTTTTTGAGATATCATGAATGGAAGAATAAACTATTCCCTTTCAAACTTAAAGGGCCTAATAATTTAGACCACCCATATCACTCTATTTTTGGATTTTTATCTTTTTCATCTCATCTTCAAAAACTATTTAAGCTACAAAAAAGATTTACAATTTGGAGGCTGAACCAATCCCCCTCGCAGGGTGAAACTTATGAAAGCGTTAAAGCAGGATATAAAAGGAGTATCACCTGTAATAGCCACTATTTTACTGGTCTCTATAACTGTGGTTCTTTCAGCGACACTTTACGCGATGGTCGGTGACATCAGAGGAGAGACGGAGCCACCAGAACCTATTTCAGGTATAGTGAGAGAAACCAGTGACGGATATTTAGTGGAGATCACTAGAGGATCGACGACTTATTCGGCAGAGAAAATAGGGCTCTACAATAAGACTACTGGTGTTGCTTACTTCGGTTCAGAGAACGGCGAGATAACTATCACTGTGGATGAAGGTGAGGTAAGCATAGTGTTTAACGACAACGATAACAATGGTGAGATCAATTGTGGAGATTCTTTCAAGATCCAAGAAAATGAAGCCGTAGATCTCTCGAACTATGAGTTCAGGATATCCGATACCAGTTTTCAAAGAGATATAGAATGAACAGAATCCTAGGCAAACATCTACTATATAATGAGTCAGGTATAGCAATAAAAACTTTATATCTTCCGATGTTTATTAACATTGATGTGGTGAACTGAGATGGCTAAAAAATCTAAAGGAAAGAGCAAAAGAGGAGCGGATAGGAAGAAAGCCGCTAACCAGAAAGTAGATAAGGCCAAGATGAGGAAAAAACAGGCTAAATACGAGAAAAAGGCCGCCAAGCAGGAAAAGAAGATAGCCAAATACGAGAGCAAGATAGATAAGTACAAAGAAAAGATCAAAAAGGCCAGAGAAAAGATGAGGAAGTACCAGAAGAAGGCCCGTGATGCCGATCCCACCAAGAAAAGCTCTAAATGAAATCCATTAGTTGGGACAGATGGTGAGGATATGGCGGAAGAAGAACAGGAAGAATTGAAAGAAGATACTGAAAGAAAAGAAGAAGAGGCCAAAAAACTTCAGAAAGAATCTAAATACGAGGAGAAAGCCAGCAACGTCGAAAACAAGATAGAGAAGTACGAAAAAAAGATCGAGAAGCATGAAGAAAAGATAGATGAATTGAAAGACAAGATAGCTCGATCGAAAGAAAAGAGAGATAAATATATAGAAAAATCTAAGGAACAGTAAGTCCCTTCAGGAAACCCTTTCCATCATTCAAGTTCTTCTATGATCTCTTTTGCTCTGTCCACTCTGACTTTTCCCTCTTCTACCATCTTTTTGGCTACTTTCTCCACAATCTCTTCGTCCGCACCCGCTTGAACCGCTACATTTTTCGCGTGCAGTTTCATGTGACCTTTCTGTATACCTTCCGAAGCCAAGGCTCTCAGTGCGGCGAAGTTCTGAGCTAAACCGACCGAGACCAACACTTTTCCCAACTCTCTTGCACTATCTACACCCATGATCTCGATGTTTTTCTGTGCCCCTGGATGAGAGGAGGTTGCTCCACCTATCAGTCCAACTGGAACTGGGATCTCTATACTCCCCGCCAGATCACCGTCTTCAGTTCTCTCCCACGTAGTCAAAGGAGAATAACCACCGCCCGAAGCGGCGTAAGAATGTGCTCCGGATTCTACCGCTCTAGTATCGTTTCCTGTCGCGCTCACCACGGCAGTAACGCCGTTCATCACCCCTTTGTTATGCGTGGCGCACCTGTACGGATCGACTCTAGCGAATTCATACGCCTGTAAAACACCTTCGACCGTATCTCTACCTATATCTTCTTTATCCCAAACGGCTCTAGCTCTCGCCAAACGTTTATCAGCCAGATTGGAAAGTATTCTCAAATAAACGCTTCCACCGGTTATCTCCTCGATCTTCGGCGCCACGGCTTCCGCCATCGTGTTCACCGCATTCGCTCCCATAGCATCTTGACAATTGACCAATAAATGCACTATGAGATATTTACCAAAATTACTGTCGAGCACTCTACATCTAATATCTTCTACTCCTCCACCGTGCTCTACCAATACTGGATCCTGCTCTTCAGCCAATTCGATCAATTCTTCTTTATTCTCGATAACTTTCATCTTCGCCGCGTGCGGATCGGAAAGACCCGTTACCTGGACTTGACTGATCATCACCGGTTCGGTCGTAGTAGCTTTAAAACCTCCGGTCTCTCTAGCCAGTTTAGCTCCGTAGGAAGCTGCCGCCACCACCGAGGATTCCTCTATAACCATAGGTACCAGATAATCTTCCTCATTGATCTTAAAATTGGTCGCGACACCCACCGGCAGTTCATAAGTCCCGACCACGTTTTCGATCATCTGGTCCGCTTTATCGTTCGAAAGCCCCTTCTCCACTAAAGGCTCCAACCCGTCTTCGACGGGCGCATTTTCTTCTACCAGCTCCACCCTCTCTTCAAGTTCTTTTTTATGAAATCCGGACAAACGTGAATTTTTTTCTGACATATTGATCAAGATTTAGAACTGTATTGACCGTAATAAGATTTGGCCTTGGTCCCGAAACGAGTTCAACACAGCAAAAGATTTATTATCGTATCCTTGTTTTGGAGGTATATGATATTATGATCAGGGAGTGCGAGGAACACGGTTATTATCGTGACGAAGAGTGTCCAGAATGTGGTGAGAGGGGAAAGTTCATAATGAGCGATGAAGAGAGTAAGAACTTAGGCAAAACTACTGCCGGAGTCCTTCGTCATTTTCCCGACAAGTACGGATTAGAGATAGATGAAAACGGGTGGATAGATCTCGAGCATTTTGTGAAAGTTTTGAGAAACAGACAGAAGAGTTTTCACTGGCTGAGGAGATATCATGTCAAAGCCCTCGTCGCCACGGATGAAAAAAACAGGTATCAGTACGAAGACGGCGAGATAAGAGCAACATATGGCCATTCGGTCGAACTTGATCTCGATCTCCCGACTGAAGATATTCCGGATACGCTCTATGCGCCCACTACTGAGAAGGAGAGCGATCTTCTTTTAGAAGGCGGACTTCGTCCTTCAGATAGGACATACGTTCATCTGAGCGGAACTTACGAATCCGCCGTGGAAGCTGGAGCGGTCAGATCGGAAAACCCAGAGATACTGAAGGTTGATGCCGAAGCCGCTATGGAAGACGGAGAAGAGATAATGGAAGCCGGCAAAGACGTCTTTATAGCAAAAGAGATTAAACCGGATTATCTGGAGAAATCCGAAAAACAACCCTCGGACGAGGAAGTCGAACAGATACAAGAAAAAGACTAAAACGATTAAACTCTTCTTTTTTTAAAGACTACCATTTATCATTTATTCTGGATTGATAGTCACAACGTTGTTACCTCTGAGAACGATAGTCCCTATCCTCCTGTGCTTGTCTTCTTTCCTTTCTTCCGTATCTTCCAAGACAAGATTCATATGATCGTCATAACCGATCAGAGTGCCAGTTATCGTACTTCCGTCTTTTAGGAGTAATTCTACCTCATCGTTCAAATGTTCATTTAGGAAACCTGATGGCTTTACCATGTTACCACAAAAGGGATTTTCCTTTTACTATTTTAAATGTTTGGTTAATTCTTCCAAATCGGACTCTACACTTTTCTTTCTATCGATTAGATCTAGACTGTCGTAGAGTTCTATCGATTTTTCAAATTTTTCTCTAGCCTCTTCGTACTTTTCCGCCCCCATCTGAGCTTTCCCGAGTTCGGACAGTGCGTCTGCAAGATACCGCGGCACATCTAATCCTTCAAGCAGTTCTACCGATTCGTTCAGATACTCTTCAGCTTCTTCATGCTCGCCTTTTTCGAGCATCAGCTGACCGAACTTGGTCTTCACACCCCCTTCAGCTAGAGGATCTTTCTGATCTTTGAGCAGTTCCATCGACTCGTTCAAAGCTTCTTCGGCTTCATCCCATCTCTCCAAATAAATGTAAGATTCTCCGAGATTGAACAAACACCACGCCCTTGCGTTCGGATAGACTTCTTCGTAGGCCAACCTTTCGCTTTTCCTATAAAATTCCGCCGCCTTTTCCCAGTCCTCTTCATAGGAATTTATAGCGCCCATATTCATGTACGAAATTATTTTCTCGTACTCGTGTCCCTCTTCATCAAAGAGATCTATAGCTTTAGAATAGTAATCTTCGCTCTTCTCATACTCTTCCATCTCGCCGTAAACGTCGGCGAGGCGCTTATAGACCAGAGCCAAGTCCTCTTCATCGCCTAACTTCTCGAATATATCTAACGACTTTTCGAGGTAATTCACCGCCTCCCCGAAGTCACCTTTTCTCCAAGAGGCTATCCCGGCTCTTCTTATCAATTTTCCTTCTCCTATCTTGTATTCCGATTTTTTGGCTTTGCTCAGCCCTTCGTTTATGGTATTCTCGACCTTTTCAAATTTTCCATTCTGGAGTTGGGCTTTAGCTTTTTTATCATAAGAATCGACGATCATCTCGTTTATGCCCATCTTTTCTGCGGTAGACATCATATCTTCGTAGTGTTCCGCCGCCTTTTCCATATTGCCCAATTCGATGAAAACATCGCCTAGATTTTCATATAGTTCGTATTTTTTCATGTTCTTGATCTTACTTTCTTTTTTCTCTTCAAGATCTTCTAACTCCTCTAACAAACGACATCTTTTCACCTTATTTTTGATTTCTTTAGCCCTTTCGATCCCTCTAGAAAGCTTCACTTCTTTATAAAGCTCGTCAATAAGTTCATCGATCTCATCCCCCTCCAGATTCTCTAATTCATCTCCGATCTCTTTGCATCCTTTTTTCAGTATGGTTTCTCCCTCATTACCCAGTTCTTCTCTAAGAGAGCGTCTAATCTCTTCTGCAGTATCTTTGAGCATATTAAAAAAAGATGGAATAAAAAATATATCAGTTTTTCGTCTCGACTACAGCATATCTCGGAAATCCTCGACAAGTTCTGGGTACTTCTCTCCTATCGCTACAAGTATCGCTTCGGTACTCATCTCTTCTATCTTCTTTTCAGATAGAGCATCGATTATCTTGTCGAACTGTTCGTCTTCGAGTTCCACCGCTTTTTCTTTGGCCATGTAATTTCTCCAGAGTTTATCCTCTAGCCTATCTCTCCACTTTTCTTCGTACTCCTCGAGGAACTGTTCCGAGGTATCGCCTTCTTTGATGGCTTTAGCCGCGATCTTTCCGCCGATCTTCGCCTGTTTCATACCGTTAGCGATCCCGCCGCCAGTTATCGGATCGACCACTCTAGCCGCGTCGCCTACCAGCATCAGATTGTCCATGGTCACTTTATCCGGTGGAGCTCTGACCGTGACACCGCCGGAGACCATCTCTACGGGCTGTCCTTGATTCAACCATTCCCTTCTCTCGATGAACTCGTCTAGATAATCTTTAGGAGTTTTTTCTCCATCCAGCTTTGAAAGCTGTACCCCGAGACCCACGTTAGCGATATCGTCTCCTTTGGGGAATATCCAGATATACCCGCCGGGTGCCTCTCCTCCAAGGAAAAAGTGCGTATGATTCGCATCGATATCTATGTTAGTGAGGCGATACTGAAAACAGCTCATCATATCAGTCGGGGCGATCTGATCGTACAGACCGGCCCACCGTCCTATCTGAGATTCGAAACCGTCGGCTCCTATAACGAGATCGGCTCTGATCTCAAATTCAGTACCCATCTTTTTGGCTTTTACTCCGACTATCTCGCCGTCTTCTTTAATCAAATCGGTGGCGGAGGTTTTGAGCGTGAATTCGACTCCTTCTTTAGCCGCTAGCTTTGCCATCTCTTTATCGAAAGTATCTCTGTCCAACACGCCGCCGACCTCTTCTCCGGCCATCTCTTTTCCTATCTTCATCTCGTGTCCGCTGGGCGAATAAAGTTTTGCTCCGACTACATTTTTGTCCATGAAGTGCTCCGTTTTCTCGAACTCGAGTTCGTCGAACCAGGAGACCGAGACACCTTCAGCACATCTGATTGGAGAGCCTATCTCCTGCCTTTTCTCTATCACTTTAATATCGCCGGAAAAGTTCTTAGCTGCGAATCTAGCGGCAGTACTTCCTATCGGTCCGGCACCCACTACTAGAATATCACATTCTATAACATCGCCTTCATCGGGATCCATCTCATTCACCTCTCAATTTAAGAGCGCTCACGGGACACGCCTTCACACATATACCGCATTCCGTACAGCTATTGTCCACTTCTAACATGCACTCATTCAAAAACAGACTATCTTCGGGACAGGCGCCGACACAAGCGGCACAGTGCATGCATCTTTCGAAATCCACTTCGACGCTCATTCGTCATTCCTCCACTCTTCAAGTGGGACAGAAAATTTCTTTTCAACTTCTTCTCTGTAAGTGGGACCACCGTTGTAAGCGCAGAAAGGTATTATCCTTCCGTCGGGGGTCGCATAATGGATCACGCACCTCTTCAATCTTTCTAGATCATAATTGTAATCGTCCTGGAAATGCATACCTCCAACGAACATCGTTCGCCATGAGAACTTGCCAACCGAGCTTTTGTCGCCATCAGAGACTATGTCTTCCATTATTTCAGGGATCGTAACTCCACCTGGCAGTTCTTCGTCTTTTAGATATTCGCCGAAATGCTTCTGGAAGTTCTTGACCATACTCTTTCTTTTCCCTTTTTCGCTCTTAAGCTTACTTCCAACCTTGACAGCGGCTTTCCTCATGAATGTGTCCCATTCGTCGGCTTTCTCTTTCATCGCTTCCATAAGTCCTTCTACGTCCAAGAAGTCGGTGATCGGCTTCACGTCGCCGTCGTCTCCTATGACCAGATAAGAGGCGGTTCCGCAGTGCGGATGCGAAGTGAAAGCTATCTGAGGTTCGTCTTTTATTACTGAAACCAGCTTTGATATGCCAGTTACGAATGGAACGGGATAAAAGTCCTCTTTTTTGAGATATCCAGTCTGATCTTGAAGGTCCTTAGCTAGATCAGGAAGTGTGTAGCGCTGCTTTTCTCTCTCCTTTTTGGAAATACGTCCGGTGAAAGCGACCGGTTGATAATTAACTCCACGGACCACATCTCTGTTCTTTATTGCGAAATCAAGTATAGGCCCTACCTGATCATCATTTATCGTGTTGACTATCGTGGGAACGAGAACCGTCGCTAGAGGCCTAGGTTCCGTTTTCCTGCAGTTCTCTATCGCTTTTTTCTTTACGCCGCGAAGATCCTTCCCTCTTGCTTGGATGTAATTTTCTTTATCCATGCCGTCGAATTGGAGGTAAACCGTGTGTAAACCGGCATCTACACACTTCTTCGCAAAGTCCTCGTCCTTCGCGAGCTTTATACCGTTGGTTGCGACCTGTATCTGCGAGAAACCCATCTCATCGGCCTTTTTGATGACTTTAAAGAAGTCCGGATACACGGTAGGTTCTCCCCCGGAGAACTGTACCGCTGTCGTCGGAACCGGTTTCTCATCTCTCAAGGTCTGCAGCATATCGACCACTTGATCGAAGGAAGGTTGATACACGTAACCCTGCTGATTGGCGTTGGCGAAACATATCGGACAGTTCAGATTGCATCGATTTGTCAGATCGATGTTCGCGAGGCAGGTATGACTCAAGTGGATATCACAAAGTCCGCAGCTGTCTGGACAGCTAGTATCTTCTTCGAATTCTGGATTATCGACTCCTACGCCGTCTACGGCCCACTGTTCTGCTTCTTTGTACATCTCGACGTCGGACCAGTAGACACTCTCGAACTCTCCGTGCTCGTCACACTCCTTCTCCATTACGACCTTCCCATCCTTTTCTACTATATCGGCAGCAATAACTTCTTTACACTCAGGACAAAGTGATCTGGTCTTTTTAGGTAGACCTTTTTCTAGTGAGGTTTCTTGAATGACCATACTATCGGTTGTAAGTTTGAACGGCAACTATTAAATATTTTGTAGCGCATATCGCTAATATATGGATGAACAGTCTTTAAAGATGGAAGAATTAGAAGAGGAACTCGAGTTGATAAGCGAGGGATTACAAAGGTTTGGACTCTCCGATTACCAGGCTAAATCCTACGCCGCTTTGGTCGCTCACGGTGTAGCGGACGCCGAAACAATCGCTTCCTCTGCAAATTTACCCCGTACGTCGGTCTATAAAGCCCTGGATTCTCTTCACGATATGGGATATGTGGTTGTCAGCGAAGGAAGGCCTAAAGTGTTCAAGCCTGCTGAGCCCCTTGAGATAAAGAGCAGACTTTCTAGAGAATTGGACGATACTTTTGGGAGGCTGAACACACTCTCTGAAGCCCTCACGGAAAAGGGTGAGCCCCAGTTGGTTTATACTATCAATGGGCAGGAAAAAGTACTCGATAAGATAGGAGAGATCATTAATCGTACAGACGAGAAGATAATAATCTCTTCACCCAACTTTTCTAAAATATTGGATGAATACAGGAAAGAACTCGAATCGGCCCACCAGAGAGCCGTAGATATAACTATCGTCACAACGACTCGCGAAAGAGTTTTCGACGATGCCGAAATTGAAAGAAAAGACACATTGATCGCTACAGATCTTATCAGCGACGGGAAAAGAGCTCTTCTAGCCTCTCCGGGGTTCGAAGCCTGCGGTTATACTACAAATCCCTCCCTGGCTAGGCATTTGGTAGACTTCATGGACATACTGATGGATAGAGGCTGAGCTATCGGCTATTGAAAGGTAACTGGGAGCAATATTTTTAAAATCCTTTATCGTTTAAAAACACGATGTTAGAGTTCAGTAAAGAAGTGGAGACGGCGCGGTTTTATGATCCCAGTGAAGAAGAAGTGAAAGAGATAGACGTTGAGATACGAGAGGATTCTCTGACAGGAAAGACCTCTAGGATACTAGCACAGCCTATACCCGAATCCTCAGAACCCGATAAAAGCGATGTGAAAGAAAAAGGTTTTTGTCCTTTTTGTCCAGAAAATATCGAAGAAGTGGGGGCCCTAGATGTGGAACAACTCTCTAAAGACAAGATGAAGGAAGGTGAAGCGGTTCTGATGCCGAATATAACTCCCTATGCCAGGTATTCACTAGTTATCCGATTGGCTGAGGAACATTATCTGCCTCTAGAAGATTTTGAGAAGGAACATTTCTTGAACGGTTTCAAGTTGGCTAGAAAATATTTAGAGAATGTAGAGGGCCTAGGTGAAGAAAAATCCGCTACAATGATCATGAATTATCTAAAACCCGCTGGAAGCAGTATCGTTCATCCGCATATGCAGTTATTGATCAGTGAAAGCAAGTTGGATTATCAGGAGCGGATGATTAGGGCGGCTAAAGAGTATTATAAAGCTGAAGGCGTTAGTTACTGGAAGGACCTCGTTGAGAAAGAAAAAGATGGAGAAAGGTATGTAGGAAGTACTGGGATTTTCGATTGGATCACAGCTTTCGCACCTAGAGGATTCGATCATGTAAAAGGTATCACGGAAGAAAATTTTCTTGATTTTGAAGAGAGAGAAATCAAAAGTTTATCTGAGGGCATCGTAAAAGTATTGAAAGGTTACGGCAAGATGAACCACGATTCTTTCAATTTTTCGCTCTTTATCCCTCCTACCGAGACAAAAAAAAGGTACGCGACGGTGATCGATCTAATAAGAAGAACTAGCCTAGACAAGTTCTATAGGGCTGATGAATTCGCCATGCCCAAACTAATGGATGAAGCATATTCCGATAAAAAGCCGGAGAGTCTGACAAAAGAGATGAGAGAGTACTTTTGAAAGTAGATGAACTGTATTTCTTTAATACTTCGGTTTTTTTCTAAAAAAAGTAAAACATCCACTGAACCTATTTATGATTTAAAAAAGAAAAAAGAAGGGTTTTCATTCGATCACGATACTTGTGATCTCCATCTCGTAATATGAGCTGTCATCGCCGACTCTAAGGTAAACTGGTACGGATAGAGACGGAACAAAAGTTCCCTTGAGTCCTACATTATTTTCGAAGGTTACTGCACTAGAGGTCACTTCGTAAGCTGTGAACGTGTGTCCGCTCAACTCTATCGTGGTTTCCTCTATGTTGTAAGAAAAGGAACCCTCGGGAGTTGAAACGTCCATTGATCCTTCTTCGAAATCATAGGTGCTCGTGAAAGATTGGAAATACATCCATCCGAATCCGTACAGTCCGTAGAGAACCCAGGAGTCGTAGCTATTAAAGTCTCCTTCCGTGTAAGGTGAATAGTAATTCTCCTGGTTCTCCATCTCGTTTTGCATAGTTTCGTTAAGATAGTAACTCCATAGAGCATCATTACCATCTGAATCGGTGTATTCAGCTTTGGCGTATATCCAGAAATTAGAGAAATCGAACTGCATTCCGCCTAACTCTTCGGTGCTGAAATCTTCTACGGGTAAGTAAACCGTCATTTCTATCGAGTCGGGATGATTCTGGTTTTCGTCGTCCTGTAGGACTTCTATTTGGTGTTTTAATTCGTAGGTCTGTATGTTGATAGACATTTCCTCTTGTTGAAATGTAGAACCATCGATCTTTGTAACCGTTATCTCCGTATCGGTTTTCCCAATATACGTGGTTTGTATTTCGAACCGTTTCTCAGATCCATCTTCGCTGTACGTGTGCTCGTAAGTGAACTCTTTCAATCCACCCATGTTCTCTCCGTCTTTTTCTATTTCCTTATCGAATTCGAATGCGTTCCAATTTGTTTCGGTAGATCCACCACCGTTCTCATCTACTTCTCTATCGAAAGAACCGCTCCAGGTTCCAGAGCCACCTCCCGTTGCTAATTCCCAATTACCGGAAACATCGTTACCGTCATCAGAAAAATCACCGGACCATTCGACAGTTCCAAAGGCGGCATCTCCTTCTGCATCCAGTTGTCCATCTGACACTGATCCGGATATGTCTCCCGATGTGTCTCCTGAAAAAGATCCGCTGACCGTCTCCGCATCGAAGTCAACTTTGAACTCCCAGGTTCCGCTGATATCACCCATCTGATCCGTTGAACCTGACCAATTACCAGAATAGATAGCAGTTCCGCTCAGTTCTTCTCCGCCGTTTTCATCTCCGTTACCATCGCTTCCATTATCTTCCGTACAACCAGAAAACCCTACACCGATTATCAGTATAGCAGCTACTAGAAATACGAAATATTTTTTCCCCTTACGGGTTTTAATCATTTAGATTTCACTTCCCTGAACAAAAAGAGTGTAATATATATTAATGTTTTATGGTAAAATGAGTTTTTTAACCTTTGTAAGTGTTTGAGAGAGCAGTAAGTCCTCTTCCTTCGAGGAATTTTTAAAAAATTCCTCTGTATTGCTGGAACCGTGTTCCAGCTATCTTTGGAATCTGAGAGATTTCAAAAAATACCACAGGAAAACGAAGTTTTCCTGTTAGGTTC